>DATJSR010000139.1:0-4443 GCA_035504015.1 Steroidobacteraceae bacterium | reverse complement strand
CCGCGGGCGGCACCCTGGTTGTCGAGCAGGTGCTCGAGCTTCGTCGAGCCCGGGATCGCGCAGGTCACCGCAGGATGGGAGATCACGTACTTGAGCAGGAACTGCGCCCAGCTGCTGACCTCGAGCTCGTGAGCCCACGGCGGCAGGGGGCGCGAGGCGGCCCGGCGCAGCACCCCGCCGAATCCGAAGGGCACATTGGCGAGCACCGCAATGCGCTTCTCCTGGGCGAGCGGCAGCACGTTGGAGGCGGCATCGCGATCGGCGATCGAGTAGTCGACCTGCACGAAATCGAGCGGCTCGCGGCGCATCACCTGCACCATCGCCGCGTGCTGTTGCACGCGCGAGGTGGTGATGCCGATGTAGCGGATCTTGCCGGCCTGCTTCCAGCCGCGCATGAGCGGCAGCAGCTCATCCACGCCGTCGAGATTGTGGACCTGCAGCAAGTCGATGCGCTGCGTGTGCAGCCGCGCGAGCGAGCGCTCGAAGCTCCTCTGCCCGCCCACACCATCGCCGCGAAATCCGCGCCCGCTCGCCGTGAGCTTGGTGGCGAGGAAGTAGTGCGCGCGCTCTGCCGCGGAGGCGAGCGCATCGCCAATCAGCGCCTCGCTGTCGCCATAGGCGGCCGCGGTATCGATGACCTTGCCGCCCAGGCGCTGCATCTCGCGGATCTCGGACTGGATCGCCTCGCGCTCGCTGGCGTCGAACTGGTCGGTGCCGAGGCCGATGGCCGGCAGCGCCTCGCCGGTCGAGGGAATCGGCTTGGTGATGAGCGGCAGCCGCGACTGTGCCTCGGGCGGCTGTGCCCACAGGGGACGCCCCAGCCAGCAACCCAGGCTCACGCTGAGGCCGGCGCGCAGCGCCTGCCGTCGCGTGAGCGAGACTGCGAACCGCTCATTCATAGGGTGCTCCTGTGCGCGATGCGGGCTACGCGTTATACGCCAAGGCCGGCGGGCGCGGCTATTCCCGCAACGCCTCGCCCAGCGCAACGCCCAGAACCTTGTCGCTCGCCGAGGGCGCCCAGCCGCACTGCGCCGACACGGGCGGCCCCTCGCCGATGAAGCTGCGCAGCAGGCCGAGTCCCTGCGCTTCGACCTCCACCACGTCCCCCGGCTCGACCGGGCGGGAGTTGGCCGGGGTGCCCGAGAGGATCAGGTCACCCGGCAGCAGGGTCATGGTACGCGCCAGGTCGGCCACCAGATACGCCATGTCGAAGAGCATGTCGCCGAGCGATGCCTCCTGTACCACACGCCCGTTGACGCGGGTGCGCAGCAGCTGATCGGCGGGCTGCCAGCCGCGCACCAGCCCCGGGCCGACGACACCGAGCGTGTCGCCGCCCTTGACGCGCAGCATGGCGCCGCGATCGGCGTCGCGAAAGTCATGCAGCGCGAAGTCGTTCGCGAGCGTGTAACCGGCGATGTACTGCGGGGCATCCTCGATGCGCACGTGCCGTGCGGTGCGCCCGATGACGATCGCGATCTCACCCTCGTAGTTGAGATAGCGGCAGCCCCGTGGACGCAGCACGGTGCCGCCGTGGGCATTGAGGCAGGAGACGGGCTTTTGAAAATAATTGGGTGCGGGCGGGGGGACCGTCTTCAGCTCCTGAGCGCGGCTGCGATAGTTCAGATGCACGCACAGGATCTTGCTCGGCTCGACGGGGGGCAGATGCACGGCCTCATCGATCGGCACCTCGCGTCCATCGACCGCGATGAGCCGCTCGCCCTCACGGCGGGCCTGCACCACGCAGCCCGCGAGCAGGATGCGCCGCGATTCCTCGATCACGAGCGCTCCGGCGGCTCGAGCGGATAGCCGCGTCCTGCATAGTCAAAGCCCCCGAGCTCCAGCGCCTTGAGGGAGGACTCCTGCGGCGAGGCGTAGTAGGCGCGGATCTCGGCAATGCGCCCGCGCTCGCTGAACACGTACCACTCATCCCCGCGCAGGCAGACCCCCACGCGGCGCTTGAAATGACTCCACTCGATGACGGCACGCCGCGTCGATGCGTCGCAGATCACCTGGTCGACGGTCCACACCGACCCGAGCTTCTCGACCGCCTCGTGCCACTTGCCGGCGATCGTGTGTGCCCCGCGGAAGGGGCCCTCGTACATCCCGGGCGGGAAATAGTGCACGGCATCGGGCTCGAAGAAGGACGCGATGCGCTCGATCTCACCGGTGTTGCATGCCGCGAAGTACCCACGAATCGTCGCCTCCATGTCGGCGGCGGTGAGTGCGCCGGAGGGGCTCGCCGGGCCCGCCATCAGGCCGTCTCCGGGCTGGCGCTGCGCTTCTTGGCGGATACCGGAGGCGTCGGCAGCCATGCCTCTCCCGGCTCGAGCACGAACTCGTGCTCGAGGCTGTACCAGGGCCCCTGCACGTCCGCATCGGGCGCGGGCTCGGGGTGCAGCACGTAGTGCCCGACGAGGGTTTCGGTGACGCCGAACTGCGCATCGCTCTCGAGCAGTGGATCATCGTGGCTGTAGATCTGCGAGGTCATGGTCTTGAAGCCCGGCTTGTAGATGAGCGAGTGCAGGTGCGCAGGCCGAAACGGATGGCGTCCCTGCACCGTGAGCAGTGCGCCCGTGGGGCCGCCCATCGGCACCGGATAGCCCGCGGGCTTGACGCTGCGATAGGAGAACATCCCGCGCTCATCGCTCGTGAAGCGCCCGCGCAGGTTCCACTCCGCCTGGCTCGGATCCTGGTTCTCATAGAGTCCATCCGGGGAGGCGTGCCAGACATCGATCTCCGCCCCCGCGACCGGCCGGCCCTCCTGGTCAACGATGCGACCGCTGAAGAAGAGCGGTCGCCCCGGCGTCGGTGAGCGCACGATGGAGGCGCCGTTCGCCATGCGCGGCGCACCGGCACGCCAGAAGGGCCCGAGCAGATTCGCCGAGCTCGGCCGCACGCCACGATTGCCGTTGTTCATCAGGCACACCAGCATCGAGAGCCCGAGGCTGCCGGCGATGAGACGCGTCTCGTTGTGGCTCTCCGTGGTCTGGTGTCCGAGCGCCGTCACGAGATTGATGGCCTGATCGAACTCGCGCTCGGTCAGGCGCACCTCGCGCGCAAAGGCATGCAGGTGACGGATGAACGCCGTGAGCAGCTCACGCAAGCGCGGATCGGCCGTCTTCTGCGCCTCGGCCAGAACCGCCTCCGTGAGCTGCGCTTCGTCGCGGATGATCATGGTGGCCCCTTCGCCCGATGACCCAGCAGGCGGATTGTAGACCGGGATGACAATGCTGAGTGCGGGCATGGCCAATCTCAGGCTCGCTTGCCGGGAATGATACCGAAGGGCCGGGGGTCCGCGGTGGGCGCGCGGCGCCTTTCTGGCGCCCGAGCCGACCCGCGTTTCAGTTCTTTACATTCGCTCAAAGCAGCCTAAGATTTTTCGGCGCTGAAGGGCTTGCAGTCGGCACTGCAGCCACACGGGAGAGCTCCCTATGACATACTGCGTTGGCATTCTCCTCGAGGAGGGCATCGTGCTCGCCTCGGACTCGCGCACGCACGCGGGCGTCGACAACTTCGCCACCTTTTGCAAGATGACCGTATTCGAGCACCTCGGCGAGCGGGTCATCGTGCTGCTGAGCTCGGGGAACCTCGCCGGCACGCAGGCCGTGGTGAGCCTGCTCACGCAGCGCGGGGATGCACCGGCTCGACAAGCGACCCATGTCTGGAACGCCCGCACGATGTTCGATGTCGCGGTTCTCGTCTCCGACGCGGTGCGCGATATCGAGCGACGGGACGGCCAGCATCTGGCGAGCACTCACACGCCCTTCAACGCCTCCTTCATCATCGGCGGACAGATCAAGGGAGAGTCGCCGCGCCTGTTCCGCACGTTCGCCGAGGGCAATTTCATCGAGGCGAGTCCCGACACGCCCTTCTTTCAGACCGGCGAAGCGAAGTACGGCAAGCCGATCATCGATCGCGTCATTACACCCGCGACCAGTTTGAGCGATGCGATGAAATGCGTGCTCGTCTCGTTCGACTCGACGATGCGCAGCAACCTCTCCGTCGGGATGCCCATCGACCTCGCCTGCTGCAGCAAGGACGATCTCAGGCTGAGCTTGCGGCATCGCTTCGCCCCGGGAGACGCCTTCTTCAGTGATCTCAGCCGTGAATGGAGTGAGGGCGTGCGCAGCGTGTTTCGGCAGCTCCCACCGGTGCCGCGCGAGAGCACGTACTCGGCGAGCCTGCCGGTCGCCGTCCCCGAGCCGCTGCGGCCCCCCGCTGCGCGTTCCGTCTAGCGCGTCATGCTCCCAAATCGTGCGCTGCGCCGAAAGAGTGCGCACGGGAACGAATACGCACCCGAGCGGTTAGGTCGATGGAGGTAAGCGTGCGGATTCGATTGGGCTACGAGCTGGTCTATGAGTGCGCCCAGGCGACACCCATGATATTGATGCTGCACGTTCATTACACGCGCACGGCAGACCTGCTGACGCCCGATAACATGAG
>DATJSR010000138.1:0-8586 GCA_035504015.1 Steroidobacteraceae bacterium | reverse complement strand
GCGTGGCACGTGCACCCTGCGCCTGCCGCGTGAGACACTGCGACGAGCGGTCGAGGATAAGGAGCGAACATGCGCTACATCCGTTCCGGTCTCGCGCTCGCGCTGGTGCCCGCCGTGCTGGCAAGCTGTACCGCACCCCCGGCTCATCAGCACGCCGATCAGGCGCTGCCTGCTCGCTATGCGCCCTATCTCGGTCCGCCGATCGGCCAGTTCACCTGGCTCGGACACTTCTGGAACTGGGAAGCTCTCGGCAAGGATGAGCTGCTGGTGTTCACCACGCCGAACGATGCTTATTTCCTCAAGGTCTGGCCCACTTGCGATCTGCGCTTCGACCTGAACCGCCGCGGCGACGAGGTCATCGGGGTCACATCCACCAGTGGTGTCGTGAGCTCCGGGCTCGATTCAGTGATCGAGGACTCGACCGTCGTGGGCCACATGCGCTGTCCCATCAGCGAGATTCGCAAGCTCGACTATCGGCGGATGGTGGCCGACCAGCGTGCGCAGGCGCAGCAGAAGGGCAAGGCCGCGCCCGCGGGCGGCTCGGCGCCGCACTGAGCCTGCCCTTCAGGGCGCCCGCGCCAGCTTGTAGAGCGGCACCTCGCGCGCGGTCTCGAAGCCCAGGCGATGGTAGGTCGCGATCGCGCCCTGATTGCTCGCGCTCACGTGCAGGAACGGGACGATGCTCGCGTACGATGCGCTCGGACGAGGTGT
The DNA here is from genome assembly GCA_035504015.1 of Steroidobacteraceae bacterium. Lineage (GTDB taxonomy): Bacteria > Pseudomonadota > Gammaproteobacteria > Steroidobacterales > Steroidobacteraceae > JASHUC01. The sequence continues at coordinate 7,875 of DATJSR010000138.1, read as the reverse complement.
CCGATCAGGTGGGCGGCGTGCCCGCGGCGGCGATGCTCGGGACGAACGCAGATGGCGCTGAGCTCGGAGAATCCGGGCAGCAGCAGCCGCTCGCCGGCCATGGCAATCAGCTTGCCTTGCGAGCGGATGCCGTAGTACGCGCCCATCTCGCAAGTGCGCGCGCGAAAGAATCCCGGAAAGGCGATGTCCGTGAGCGCCACCATCTCCGTGGCATCCTCGAGCCGCTCGATGGTGTCGACGGTCGGGGGCGCGGGGACCTTGGCGGGCAACCACATCTGCAGGCAAGGCAATGTCTCGAGCGCTCGCAGCTCGTGCGCGTGCAGCTCCGGCGCGGCGGGGGGAGTGCCGAACACCCATACCCAATCACCGGGTGCGAGCAGCGTTCGCAGCTCCCCGAGCGCCGGCGATCCTCGTGCAGCAAACCCGGCGAAGGGCGCCACGTCGGCCCGATAGCGCGCGGCGTTGCCACGGCGCTCGCCCAGGTGGGCATGGCGCGTGGTGAGCGCATGCCAGACCGGGTTCTCAAACAGCTCAGGTGGCAGCTCGGTGCTCACGACGCCGCTCCCCTGCGCTCAGGCCTGCGGTCCCGCGCGCACCGGATGCCGTCCCGCGCGCTGCGGCAGCACCAGCAGGCAGACGATGATGAAGAGCGCGATGATGAGGCTCGCGAGCGGGCGGCTGAGCGCGAGCCCACCATCGCTCAGCGGCTTGTCGAGCGCATCCCCGGCCGTTGCCCCGAGCGGGCGCGTGAGGATGAAGGCCGCCCAGAAGAGCCACACACGTGAGAGGTGGGTGAAAAAGTACAGCGCGGCGATCACCACCAGCGCCCCCGCGAAGACGAGTACGCCCCCGCGATAGCCCAAGCCGCCGCTGTCGGCGGCCCAGTCCCCGAGCGCGGTTCCGAGCGTCTGCGAGAAGGTGATCGCCGTCCAGTAGAACGCCTCGACTCGAGGATTCGCCACACTCTCCACGGCGAGCGTGCCATGCACCCGGTACCACAGCCCCAGCGTGCCGAGGAGCAGGACGAGCAGCAGCGCCGTGCCTCCGGTATAGCCGATGCCCAGGGAGCGGTCCGCGAAGTCGGCCATGGTCGTGCCGAAGGTCGTGGAGGCAACGATCGTTGCCCAATACAGCCAGCGGTTGAAACGCCGCACGCGGATCTGCGTCAAGGCCAGCACGACCAGCAGCGTCACGAAGAGCGCGCTGCCGGCAAGATACCCCCAGCCGAGCGTCATCGTGACCGTGTCGCCGCCGGTTTCCCCGAGCGTCGTCGCTGCGACCTTGAGGAGCCAGAAGACGAGCGTGACCTCGGGCACTTTGCTCGCAACGAAGCGGGCGCCAGGGCGCGATGCCGCGCCGACGGACGCGCCGTGCGCTGCGTTCGTGGTCATGCCGATACTTCTCCAGGCGTTGCGTGCCGGCATGCTGACACGAGCAGGCCGTTCGCGCGGTCGACACCCGCGAATTCCATCGCCCGCTCGGGTACTATGCGCCGCTCGCAGGGAAGGGGGCGACGCCGTCGACCCACGGCATTCAAGACCATGACGCAGGGGCACTCACATCCGCAAGGGCGGCTGTTGGTCATCACGGCACCCTCCGGAGCGGGCAAGACTTCGCTCGTGAACGCGCTCATCGAGCGCAATCCACGCCTCAAGGTCTCTATCTCCTACACCACTCGCAAAGCCCGGCCGCACGAGCTCGCGGACCGGGAGTACCACTTCATCGACCGAGCGCAATTCGAGCAGATGCAGCGGGCAGGCGCCTTCCTCGAGCACGCCCAGGTCTTCGACCACTACTACGGCACCGGGCGGGACGCAGTGCAACAGCTCCTCCAGACGGGCACCGACGTCGTGCTGGAGATCGACTGGCAGGGCGCACGGCAGGTACGCGCCGCGATGCCCGACTGCATCAGCATCTTCATCCTGCCGCCCTCGCGCAGCGCGCTGCAGGAGCGCCTCGAGAAGCGCCAGTCGGACTCGGCCGAGGTGATCGCCCGCCGTCTGCGCGATGCCGTGGGCGATATGTCGCACTATCGGGAATTCGATTACGTCGTGGTGAACGACCACTTCGAACGGGCGCTCGCCGATCTCGAGCGGATCGTGGCCGGCGACGGCGGCTCGCTGCGGGCTGACCGACCGGGGCTGCAGCCCCTGATCGCACACCTGCTGACCCCTTGAGGGCATGCGCTCCCTTGGCGGGGCTGCAAAAACCCGCCCAATCCCGTAAGATTCTTGTTCCTTCCCGCAACTTGCGGGATTCCCATTGGAAGTTGCGGAAAGCCCATGGCGCGTATCACTGTCGAAGACTGTCTGCACAACGTCGATAACCTGTTCCAGCTGGTGCTGCTCGCCGCGCAGCGCGCCCGGCGGCTCGCCAACGGCGCCGAGCCCACGATTCCGTGGGAGAACGACAAGCCCACCGTGGTGGCCCTGCGCGAGATCGCCGAGGGAAGCATCACGGCGGAGATGCTGCGCGAGCCGGAGCCGGCACCGGAGCAGCCAGCCCCCCTCGATCTGGATCAGCAGTCCAGCTTCCGCGCACCGCAGTTCGGGCTCGGAGACTGAACCGCACGCATTGGCCATGGACTATGCGTCGTCGCTGCTGGGACTGCTCCCCGGTGGTCGGCGCACTCCGGGCCTGAAGGAATTGCTCGCGGCTGTGGGCAGCTACCTGCCCATGGAGCAGGTCGAGCGCATCCGTGAGGCCGCCGAGTTCGGCGCCTCGGCGCACAAGGGACAGAAGCGCCTCTCCGGCGAGCCGTTCATCGCCCACCCGGTGGCCGCCGCCTCGATCCTCGCGGATCTGCACCTCGATCCCGACACCATCATCGCGGCGATCCTGCACGATGTCATCGAGGACACGCCGACCCCCAAGGATCAGCTGGTCGCCCGCTTCGGCGCCGATGTGGGTGAGATCGTCGATGGGGTCACCAAGCTCGATCAGATCAAGTTCAAGAGCCGCGAGGAGGCGCAAGCGGAGAGCTTCCGCAAGATGCTCCTCGCCATGGTGCGCGACCTGCGCGTGGTGCTCGTCAAGCTCGCCGACCGCACGCACAACATGCGCACGATCGACGCCATGTCGCCGGCGCGGCGGCGCGCGGTCGCGCGCGAGACTTTAGAGATCTACGCACCGATCGCCGAGCGGCTCGGCCTGTACAACCTCAAGCTCGAGCTCGAGGACCTGGGCTTTCGCGCACTCTATCCGCAGCGCTATCACGTGCTCGAGCGGGCATTGAAGCGCGCCCGCGGCAATCAAAAGGAATTCCTGAAGAAGATCGAGCAGCAGATCCAGGCGGCGCTGCTCAAGAATTCGATCGTCGCGCGAGTAGAGGCGCGCGAGAAGCACCTCTACAGCATCTATAAGAAGATGCGCAAGAAGCGCGCGACGCTCAACGAGATCGTCGACGTGCACGGGCTGCGCATCATCGTGGACACGGCCGACACCTGCTATCGCGCACTCGGCGGCGTGCACAGCGTCTTCAAGCCGATGCCCGGACGCTTCAAGGACTACATCGCCATCCCGCGCATCAACGGCTATCAATCCCTGCACACGACGCTCTTCGGCCCCAATGCGGTGCCGATCGAGGTGCAGATCCGCACCGAGGACATGCATCGCGTCGCCGAGTCGGGCGTTGCCGCGCACTGGCGCTACAAGGCCGGCGAGGAAGTCGGCTCGGCGCACCAGGAGCGCGCCCGTGAGTGGCTGCGGCATCTGGTCGAGCTGCAGGACGGAGGCAGCTCGGAGGAGTTTCTCGAGAGTGTCAAGGTCGATCTGTTTCCCGACAAGGTCTATGTCTTCACGCCCAAAGGCGAGATCCTGCGTCTGCCGAGCGGCTCCACCGTCGTCGACTTCGCCTATGCGGTGCACACCGACATCGGCAACCGCTGTGTCGCCGCCAAGGTCGACCGGCGCCTGACGCCGTTGCGTACGGTACTGCGCAATGGACAGACGGTGGAGATCATCACGGCCAAGGGCGCGATGCCGAACCCCTCGTGGGTCAACTTCGTGGTCACGGCCAAGGCGCGCAGCGCCATCCGCCACTACCTGAAGACCCTGCGCCGCAGCGAGGCGATTGCCCTGGGCCAGCGGCTGCTCAACCAATCGCTCGGGGAGTTTCAGCTCTCGATCGAGGAGATTGCCCCAGAGGTCATGCACTCGACGGTGGCCGAGCTCGGCATGAAGGACATCGACGAGCTGTTCGAGAAAATCGGTCTCGGCGAGCGCCTGGCGCCGCTCGTGGCGCGCCGCCTCCTGCCCGCCGAGCCTCAGGAGGCAGGCCCTGGAGCCACTCCGGCGCCGCTGGCGGTCGCCGGCACCGAGGGCCTGCTCGTCACCTACGCGCGCTGCTGCTTCCCGATCCCGCACGATCCGATCTTTGCCTTTCTCTCGAGCGGCCGCGGCATCGTCATCCACCGCGAGACGTGCGTGAACGTCGAGGACTATCGCAAGCATCCCGAGAAATGGCTGCCGGTCTCCTGGCAGAGCGGAGCCGAGCGCTTCTTCAACTCGCAGATCCGTGTGGATGTGCCCAACCGCATGGGCGTGCTCGCCGCGGTGGCTGCGGCCATTGCCAGCACCGAGACCAACATCGATCACGTCTCGGTGGAAGAGCGCGACGTCGACACCTCGGAGCTGCTGTTCGAGCTCAAGGTGCGCGATCGCAAGCACCTCGCGCGCATCCTGCGCACCGTCCGGCGCATGCCGGACGTGCTGCGCGTCACCCGCACCATCGCGGCCCACTCCCATCGCAAAGGCAGCAGCAGATGACCCGCCAGATCATCCAGACCGAGCGTGCACCGCAGGCGATCGGCACCTACTCCCAGGCCGTGCGCGTCGGCGACACGGTGTACGTCTCCGGGCAGATTCCGCTCGATCCGGCGAGCGGCCAGCTCGTGAGCGGTGACATCGAGGCGGAGATCCGCCGCGTGTTCGAGAACCTGAAGGCGATCGCGGAGGCCGCCGGCGGCTCACTCGCGAGCGTCGCCAAGCTCACCGTCTTCCTCACCGACCTCGCGCACTTCGCCAAGGTCAACGAGGTCATGGCCACCTACTTCCTCAAGCCCTATCCGGCGCGCGCCGCCGTGGGTGTCGCACAGCTGCCCAAGGGCGCGCGCATCGAGATGGAGTGCATCCTCTTCCTCGGCTGATGCCCTTGGCCCAAGCACTCTCCACGGAGCAACCGCCGTCTCTGCCGCCGGAGCAACGTCCGGTCACCGCGCTGCGCGGCGTGGGCGAGGCGCTCGCCGAGCGGCTGCGTCGCCTGGGCGTGGTGCAGCTGCAGGACCTGCTGTTCGTGCTGCCGCTGCGCTATGAGGACCGCACGCAGATCGTGCCGATCGGTGCGCTCGCCGAAGGCGTGCGTGCTGCGGTCGAGGGTGAGGTGCAGCTCACCGAGGTCACCTTCCGGCGCCGCCGGCAGCTGCTCTCACGCATCTCCGACGGCTCGGGATTTCTGACGCTGCGCTTCTTTCACTTCTCCGCCGCGCAACAGCAGGCGCTCGCGCGCGGCACGCGCGTGCGCTGCTTCGGCGAGGCGCGCCGCGGCCCCTTCGGTCTGGAGCTGGTGCACCCCGAGTACCGCCGGGTGCTCGAGCCGGCGCCGCTCGAGGAGGTACTGACGCCCATCTATCCGAGCACCGAAGGCCTGACGCAGGGGCGACTGCGGGCGCTCATCGCTCAGGCCTTGCAGGCGCTCGGCTCGGTTCGCGACTGGCTCCCGCCGCAGATTTTGGCGCGGCTCGAGATGCCCTCGCTGCGGGAGGCGCTGCACGTCGTGCACCACCCGCCGCGGGAGGCCGAGCTCGAGGCGCTGGCGCTCGGTCGGCACCCGGCGCAGCGGCGCCTCGCCTTCGAGGAGCTCCTCGCGCATCATTTGAGCCTCAAGCTGCGCAAGCGCTCGCTGCAGGCGGATCCGGCGTGGTCGCTCGCCGAGGGGTCGAAGCTCGCGCAGCGCCTCATCGAGGCACTGCCGTTTCGCTTGACGGGCGCGCAGGCGCGCGCCTGGGGCGAGGTGCGCGCCGACCTTGCCGAGCAGCGGCCGATGCTGCGCCTGGTGCAGGGCGATGTCGGTTGCGGCAAGACCGTGGTGGCGGCCGCGGCCGCGGCACTGGCCGCCGGCAGCGCGTTGCAGGTCGCACTCATGGCACCCACGGAGCTGCTCGCCGAGCAGCACTGGCGCAATTTCTCGGCGTGGTTTCACCCGCTCGGGGTGCCCGTGGCGCTGCTCTCGGGGTCGCAGACGGCACGTCTGCGGCGCAGTGCGCTCGAGACGATCGCCTCGGGCGAGCTGCAGGTGGTGGTGGGCACCCATGCGCTCTTTCAGGAAGGTATCCGCTTCGCGCGCCTGGGACTCATCATCGTCGATGAGCAGCACCGCTTCGGCGTCGAGCAGCGCCTCGCGCTGCAGGAAAAAGGGCTCGCCGCCGGGCGCTTCCCGCACCAGCTGATCATGACCGCGACGCCCATCCCGCGCACGCTCGCGATGACAGCGTATGCAGACCTCGACATCTCCGTCATCGACGAGCTGCCACCGGGGCGCACGCCGGTGCGCACCGTCGTGGTACCGCAGGACCGGCGCCACGAGGTGGTGCAGCGCATTCTCGAGGTGTGCCGCCAGGGCTCTCAGGCGTACTGGGTGTGTCCTCTCATCGAGGAGTCCGACGAGTCCGAGGAGCGGCGGCAGCAGGCGGCAGAGGAGACGGCCGCCTCACTCGCCGCGGCGCTGCCCGACCTGCGCATCGGCCTGGTCCACGGCCGCATGCCGGCACCCGCCAAGGAGAGGACCATGGCCGACTTCAAGGCGGGACGGCTGCAGCTGCTGGTAGCGACCACCGTCATCGAGGTCGGCGTGGACGTGCCCAATGCGACTTTGATGGTGATCGAGAATGCCGAGAGTCTGGGTCTCGCCCAGCTGCATCAGCTGCGCGGTCGCGTGGGTCGCGGCGCGCAGGCGAGCGCCTGCGTGCTGCTCTACCGCGCACCGCTCTCGCCGCTCGCGCGCCAGCGACTGCAGGTCCTGCGCCGCACGAGCGATGGCTTCGAGATCGCCCGCCAGGACCTGCAGCTGCGCGGGCCCGGCGAGCTGCTCGGCACGCGTCAGACGGGGCTCTCCCAGCTGCGCGTCGCCGATTTGTTGCGCGATGCCGACTTGCTGCCGCGCGTCCACGAGGCGGCGGAGCTGCTGCTCGCCGCACATCCCGATAGCATTGCACCCCTGTGTGCCCGCTGGGTGGGCACGGGCGAGCGGTACGGACGCATCGGATGAGCACACCAGCAAACCGGGCCCGGTCGCGGCAGGCGCACTGAGATGGCGGCCGTCTCTCCCTCGATGTCTCTTCTGCCGCCACCGGCACGGCCGCAAGAGGCGCCATGGTGGTATCGGCTCGGCCGCCGTCTGCACGAGTATGCGCGCCTCATGCGCCTCGACCGGCCGATCGGCACGTGGCTGCTGCTGTGGCCGGTACTGTGGGCGCTGTGGATCGGCGGCGCCGGTCACCCGCAGCCGCGCGTGCTCATCGTGTTCGTGCTGGGCGTCGCCGTCATGCGCGCGGCCGGCTGCATCATCAACGACCTCGCGGACCGCGATATCGATCCGCACGTGAAGCGCACACGCGAGCGGCCGATCGCCGCCCGGCGCGTCTCGCCCGCCGAAGCGCTCACGCTCTTTGCCCTGCTGATGCTCTGCGCCCTGTGGCTCGTGATGCAGCTCGACCCGCTCACCGTCCGGCTCTCCGTCGTGGGCGCGGTGCTGACGGTGACCTATCCCTTCGTCAAGCGCTTCTTCTCGCTCCCACAGCTCTATCTCGGCATCTCCTTCGGCGGCTGGGGCGTGCCGATGGTATTCGCGGCGCTGCTCGGCACACTGCCGCGCGTCGC
>DATJSR010000137.1:0-4034 GCA_035504015.1 Steroidobacteraceae bacterium | reverse complement strand
TTGGGTGCCCTTCTGCCCGTGCAGCACGCCGTTTAGCACGCGCGAGTCGAACTGGAAGGAATAGCCGAGTGCGCCCCGCGTATTCGGGCACGAGAGGATCGTGTCCCAGATGCCATCGAAGGATTGCGTAGGCGGCGCGGCGCGCGCCGGTAGCCTCGCACCGAGCAGCAGACCCATCCCCGCACACGCCAGCCATCTGCCACCGCGGCGCACCCGTGGCTCCCTAGATGCGCGCCAGGAAGCGACCGCACTCGAGTGAGGCTGCATCCTCGTGCGGCACCGTGCTGCAGGCGGCACCGAGTGCCGCGCGGATCTGTGCCAGGGCCTGCGGGTGCTGCCCGGAGCCGTTCCAGTCGTGCAGCTGCCCGATCATCAGCTGCAGTGCCCGACGACTGCGCCCGTGAATGGCGCCTCCGCTGCGCAGCTCCCCGATCACCTGAAGCGCTGCGCTCGAGATCGCCGCCTCGTCCTCGGGTCGCATCCGAATCAGGCCGCGCACGTAGCGCGAACCCCATTGGATGCGTGTCGCGGGCCCTTGGGACTGCTCATAGGCGCGCTGCAGCCAGGCGATCGCCGCGGCCTTGTGACCGCGCTGCTCCTCCAGATCCCCTAGATCGACCATGTAGTAGTAGGGCGTCGCCGAGGTCTTGATCTCATCGAGCAGCAGCGAGTACAGGCGCCTCGAATCCCCGAGCGCCTCGAAAATGTTCTCCGCACCGTTGACCACCGCCGTGCGCGCATGCGGCTCGTGCACGCGGCTCAGCTCGAGCTCGGTGCGGCGGCGCGCCTCGGCGGCGAGCGCGGCCGGCAGCTTGCCGCCCGGCTCGAATGCCTTCGCCACCACGAGACGCTCGTGCAGCGCATCGAGCTGCGTGGCCGTGGAATAACGAGGATCGGTGCCGAGTCGCTGCAGCGGTCGGGAGAAGCTCGCCTCGATGCTCGCCGCGTGTGCTGGGTCGAGTCGGGCCGCGGCCGTGAAGAAAGCCGCGGGCAGGTCGAGCAATGCATCGCCCGCGTCCTGCACGAGCGCCTCGTGAGCGACGATCCGCTCGACGCGCGCCACCGCCGCCGCGAGCGCCGGGCTCGGCGCGTTGCCCTGCTTGAGCGCATCCGACTCGGCGCTCGCGAGCGCCTCGGCAGCGCTCAAGGTGAGCCGTGCACGCTCGAGCACCGCATCGCGCGGACAGCGCGTGGCAGCCTTCGTCAGCAACTCACCCGCGTGCCGGAGGGCGCCCGGGCGCTCATCGGCATAGATCCAGTCCTCATCGAGATCCCAGCCGTTGTAGGCGAGCGCGCGGCATTGCTCGCCGCTGAGCGAGCGCGAGCCATGCTCGATCGCCTGCAGCAGCTGCTCGCGCGGTTGAGCCGATTGCAGACCGAGCGAGAGCACCTCGGCGTAGCGACCCAGGTCCATCCCGCCCGAGACGCGCTCGATCTCGGAGCGATCGCTGCGCAGGATCAGCACGGTCGGATAGCCGATGACATGCAGTTGATCGGCCCAGTACTGCGCATCGGGTCCGTCCCCATCGAGGTACACCGGGACGTACAGGGAGAGGCGGTCGAGAAAGTCCTTGCGCCGGAAGACGGTGGCCTTGAGATCCTGACAGGGCGGGCACCAGACCGCGCCGAAATAGACGAACACGAGCCGCTTCTGCGCGTGCGCGCTGGCAAATGCCTGCTGCAGATTGCCGCGGAACCAGGCGACCCCGGGCGGCGCCGAGGCTGGCAATGCGGGCAGCGCATCAGAAGCGCTCGCAGGCGTCGCAGGCGCGGCCGTCGGGGGCGATCGCTCGCCAGCGAGGGCCCCGGCGGTCCCGGCGGACCCGGTGGTCCCGGCGAGGGCGAACGCGAGCATGAGGGCCCAGAGGCAATGCCGCAGGCGATCCATCGAGGTATTCCGTGCCGCGCAGAGCGCGCGCACTGAAGATAGCACGGCGACTGCGCGCGCGACTCACGCGCGCGGTGCGGCCAGCAGCTGTACCCAGTACAAACCGCGGCGCGAGGAGCGGCCGCTCGCCATGGCGATGCCCATCTCGGAGAAGCGTGGATCCATGATGTTCTCGCAATGCCCGGGGCTGTCGAGCCAGCCCTGCACTACTTCCTCGACCGAGGTCGGCCCGTAAGCGATGTTCTCGCCCACGAGCTTCTCGCGATAGCCCGCCGCACGCACCCGATCCGCCGGCGTGCGCCCTTCCAGATCGGCGTGCTCGAAGTAATCATGATCGGCCATGTCGGCGGCGTGGCCGAGGGCGACACCGCCCAACGTCGTGGAAAGCGCCACCCCTGCCACAGGGGAGAACCAGCGGCTTCCGCAGCGGGTGCCGTGCGAGCGCACGCCGTTGATGAGCTCCAGCGCACGCTGCGCCAGCAGCGGCGCGGGCATCGAGGTCCGAGGCATTGCGGGCGGCGTCACCTCGGATGCCACGGGCTCGGTCGGCGTGCTGAGCGCCGATGGGGAGCGGCTGCCGCCGGGCTGATGGATACGCAGCGAAGGAGTGAGCACGATCCAGGTATCCACGCCGGCGCGATAGAGCCCCACCCCGTGCATTTGCGCCTGCCCCAGCGCGCTGCAGCTCACCTGGCGCAGCGGTGCGAGCAGCGAGTTTGCGGGGGCGCGCACCCGCAGCCCCATCATGCGCGAGGCATCGACACTTTCGCGGGCCGCTGCCGCGCCGAGTGCCAGCCCCTGCGCCCAGCGCGCGGCGATCCGATCGAGGACGGGCTGTCGCTGCAGGGGGGGTGAGGCCGGCAGCAGCCCGCCGCAGCCACTCTCGCGGAGCAACTGCAGCTCATCGAGGGGACTCGCCGGCGTGGGGCTCGCCACGGCCGCGCCGAGCAGCACGAGCAAGCCCGCTCTTATGTCGGGTAGCAGCCACTTGCACCCACGCCACGGCCTGCGCATGACGGTAATCCTCGCCACAGCGATTGCGACCCAGCTGCCGCGGTGTGCGCGGCAAGGAGCAGGGCCTCAGCGGCGAGAACGCGCCGGAGGGCTGCGGGATGACGGCGAGGAGCGGTACGCCGTCGCAGTTTCCGCCAATCTAGTGCAACTCGTTCTTGAGGATCTCGCCCGCGCGCATGATCAGGCGCAGATGGCGGCCATGGGCCGCAAGCAGGCCGACATCCTTGAGCGGGTCACCGTCGATGATCAGCAGGTCCGCGTAGGCCTCCGGCGCGATGCATCCGAGCTTGCCCTCGAGCTGCAGGATCGCCGCGTTGTTCGAGGTGCACTGGCGCAGGATCTCGAGCGGGGTGAACACCTCGCTGCGCAGTGAGAATTCGCGGCACTGCTGCAGGTAGGTCTCCCCGAGCAGATCGGTGCCGAAACCGAGCTTGACGTTTGCGCGGCGCATGATCTCGAGCCCGCTCAACGCTGCGCGAAATGCCTCCTGCGCCTTCGCCTGATTCTCCGGCGGGAACCCGAGCTTGCGCCCGAGCTCCACGAGCACGAAGATGATGACCATCGTCGGTACGACGAAGGCGCCCTTCTCGGCGACGAAGCGCGCGGTCGCCTCATCGATCAGCGTACCGTGCTCGATGCAGCGCACGCCGAACTCGACGCAGCGGCGGATCGCGCTCGCGGGATGGCAATGGGCGGAGGTATAGGTGCGCCGCTCCGTGCTCTCGTTCACGATGGCGCGAATCTCCTCCTCGGTGTACTGATTCATCCAGATCGGGTCGGTGGGCGAGGCGACACCGCCGGACCCCATGATCTTGATGCAATGCGCGCCACGGCGCAGCTGCTCGCGAGCCGCCGTGATGCACGCATCCACGCCGTCGGCGATGACACACAACGAATTGCTTGCCCCGCACGTGCAGTACCCTTCCGAGTGCTGCGAATCGCTCGCGGCACGGAAGTCGCCGTGCCCGCCCGTCATCGAGAGGATCTTGCCGGCGTAGAAGAAACGTGGCGCACGCAGCAGGCGATCCTCGATCGCCCGGGCGAGGCTGTGGTCGCCCCCGCCGATATCGCGAATGCTGGTGAAGCCGCAATCGAGCGCATGCGCGAGCATCCGCGCGGCATGGGCCGTGCG
>DATJSR010000136.1:0-7821 GCA_035504015.1 Steroidobacteraceae bacterium | reverse complement strand
GGGGGAGGGCGCCACCCCCGCCGTCATCGTCATCTCGGCCCTGCCGCGCGATGGGGTCACCCACGCACGCCCGGTCAGCCGTCGAGCGCGGCTGCTCTTTCCCACCACGCCCGTGCTCGTCGGCATGTGGCACTCGGCGGCAGATCTCGAGCGCTGCTGGGGGCGCCTGGCGGCGGCGGGTGCCACACGCCTCGCCAGCACGTTCGAGGCCGGAGCCCAGGATGTCATTGCCCTGGCGGCGAGCCGCCTCGAGGCGGCGCACGCGCCGCCGCAGCGCCCCGCGGCGCAGGTCGTACCCGCCCCCGCTCGCGTCTGAGGCGGTGCAGATGGCGCGCCTAAGTGCTTGGGGCGCCAGTGATTCGCTTGCGGGGCCCCGCCGGCTTCGGTATCGTGCCCCTCCCCGCGGTGGCCCAGATCGAAGCGCAGGCGCGTAGCTCAGTGGTAGAGCACCACCTTGACATGGTGGTGGTCGGTGGTTCGATCCCACTCGCGCCTACCAACCTCAAACGGATCTCTCATGCCCGTCGTGACCTTGCCTGACGGCAGTCAGCGCAGCTTCGATCATCCGGTCACGGTCGATGAGATCGCGACCAGCATCGGCCCCGGATTGCGCAAGGCGGCGCTCGCCGCGCGCCTCAACGGCAAGCTGGTCGACACCTCTCATGTGGTCGATGCGGATGCGCAGCTCGCCATCATCACGGACAAGGACCCCGAGGGGCTCGACATCATCCGCCACTCGACCGCGCATCTGCTGGCACAGGCCGTCAAGGAGCTCTTCCCGGAGGCTCAGGTCACGATCGGTCCGGTGATCGAGGACGGCTTTTACTACGACTTCGCCTTCAAGCGGCCCTTCACGCCCGAGGACCTGCAGGCCATCGAGGCGAAGATGCAGGAGCTCGCCAAGGCCGACCAGCGCGTCACTCGCCGCGAGATGCCGCGAGATGAGGCGGTACGCTTCTTCGAGAAGCAGGGCGAGCACTACAAGGCGCAGATCATCGCCGCGATCCCCCAAGGCGAGACCATCAGCCTGTATGGCCAGGGCGACTGGGTCGACCTGTGCCGCGGCCCCCACGTGCCCTCCACCGGCAAGCTCAAGGCGTTTCACCTGACCAAGCTGGCCGGCGCGTACTGGCGGGGGGACTCCCGCAACGAGATGCTGCAGAGGATCTACGGCACCGCCTGGCCCGACAAGAAGCAGCTCGATGAGTACTTGCGGCGTCTGGAGGAGGCCGAGAAGCGCGACCACCGGCGGATCGGGCGCGAGCTCGACCTTTTTCACCTGCAGGAGGAGGCCCCGGGTGCGGTGTTCTGGCACCCCAAGGGCTGGACGGTATTCCAGCAGCTCATCGGCTACATGCGCGAGCGGCAGAAGGCCGCCGGGTACGAGGAGGTGAGCGCCCCCGAGCTCATGGACGTGAGCCTATGGAAGCAGTCCGGGCATCTGGAGAAATTCGGCGAGAACATGTTCCTGACCGAGACCCCGGATGAGCGCGTGTACGCCATCAAGCCGATGAATTGCCCGGGGCACGTGCAGATCTTCAAGCACGGCATGAGAAGCTATCGGGAGCTGCCGGTACGCCTCGCCGAGTTCGGCAAAGTGCACCGGTACGAGCCCTCGGGAGCGCTGCACGGGCTCATGCGGGTGCGAGCCTTCACCCAGGACGATGCGCACATCTTTATTACCGAGGAGCAGATCACCGAGGAGTCGGTGGCGGTCACCCGGCTGCTGCTCGATATCTACCGCGACTTCGGCTTCGACGACGTGCGCGTCAAGTTCGCCGACCGGCCGCCCAAGCGGGTTGGCGGGGATGAAGTCTGGGATCGTGCCGAGGAGGCGCTCAAGGCGGCCTCCCGTGCCGCCGGTATCGAGTACAGCCTGAATCCGGGGGAGGGCGCCTTCTACGGCCCCAAGCTCGAGTTCGTTCTGCGCGATGCCATCGGGCGGGACTGGCAGTGCGGCACTTTACAGGTGGATTTCAACCTCCCGGGGCGCCTGGGGGCCACCTATATAGATGAGCACAGCCACAAGCGCACCCCCGTCATGCTGCACCGGGCCATCTTCGGCTCCCTAGAGCGTTTCTTCGCCATCCTCCTCGAGCACCATGCCGGGCGGCTGCCCGCCTGGCTCGCCCCGGTACAGGCTGTGGTGATGAACATTACCTCCGCCCAGGAGGCCTATGTCGCTGGTGTGACAGAAACGCTGCAAAAACAGGGGTTTCGGGCCATATCCGACTTGCGGAACGAGAAGGTCGGTTTTAAAATTCGCGAGCACACGCTTCAGCGTGTTCCGTATCTCTTGGTCGTCGGCGATAAGGAAGTCGCCGCGAACTCGCTTGCAGTGCGCACCCGCAGCGGCAAGGACCTCGGCGCGATGTCGCCCGAGACGTTCACGGAACGTCTCCGCATCGAGCTGCAGAGCCGTGGGCGCCGAACGTTGGAGGATTAACGCATCGCCATAGCAACAAAGCGCGTCCGCCGCAATGAGGAGATCACCTCGCCGCAGTTGCGGGTGATTGGGGCGGACGGAGCGCAGGCCGGAGTCATGTCCCGGTTCGATGCGCTCCAGATGGCTTCTGCAGCCGATTTGGATCTCGTAGAGGTATCGCCCACGGCGGAGCCACCCGTCGTGCGCATCATGGATTATGGCAAGTTCTTGTTCGAGCAGAACAAGAAGGCGCACTCGGCGAAGCGCAAGCAGAAGCAGATTCAGGTCAAGGAAGTGAAGTTTCGTCCGGGAACGGAAGAGGCGGATTACCAGGTAAAGCTGCGCAATCTGGTGCGCTTCCTGACCGAAGGTGACAAGGCCAAGGTAACCCTGAGGTTCCGCGGCCGTGAGATGGTGCACCAGGACATCGGCCGCAAGCTCCTGTCCCGGGTCTCTGGCGATCTTGCCCCCTACGGCATCATCGAGCAGAACCCGATCATGGAGGGTAAGCAGATGATCATGGTGTTTGCACCGAAGAAGAAGTAACGGCTCGCGCGGCGCACCCTGGGGGTCGCCGTCGTGCCGTTCGCCCGCAGCTCACGAGCGCTCGCGCCCGTGCGCGAACGGGCCATTCAAAGCAAAGGAGTCGATCATGCCCAAGTTGAAGACCAACCGGGCCGCGGCCAAGCGTTTTCGCAAAACGGCCAAGGGCTTCAAAGCCTACTCGGCCGGCCGCCGCCACAACCTCGGCCACAAGGACCGCAAGAGAAAGCGTCATCTGCGCTCCGGGGGCAGCTCGCTCGTGGATGTGAGCGATTCGGGCCGCCTGCCGCCGCTGCTGCCGTATCACAAGTAGATCGCAGGTCCTGTCGGAGAGATTTCCATGGCACGAGTGAAGCGTGGCGTGACGGCGGGCCGCCGTCACAAGAAGGTTCTGGGTAAGGCGAAGGGCTACTACAACGCCCGGCGCAAGGTATACCGCGCGGCCAAGCAGGCCGTGATCAAGGCGGGTCAGTACGCCTATCGCGACCGGCGCGCGAAGAAGCGCGAGTTCCGTGCGCTGTGGATCGCGCGCATCAACGCCGCGGCACGCGCGTACGGGCTCTCCTACAGCCGTCTCATCAACGGGCTGCTCAAGGCGGGTCTGGAGATCGATCGCAAGATGCTCGCCGAGCTCGCCGTCAACGACGAGGCAGCTTTCGGCGCCATCGCGCAGCAGGCGAAGACGGCACTCGGCATCGCCTGAGCGGGCTCTCAGGGAAGGGCCTGCGCCGATGAGCACCATCGATCCGCTGATCGAGCGGGCGCTGCGGGATATCGCCGCCGCGCCCGACCTCGCCTCTCTCGAGGAGCTGCGCGTGCAGTGGCTCGGCAGAAAGGGCGTGCTCACCGAGCAGCTGAAGACGCTCGGCACGCTCGCCGAAGGCGAGCGGCGCACCGCCGGGCAGCGCATCAATGAGGCGAAGGCGCGCGTGCAGTCCGCCATCGAGGCACGCCGCCTCGAGCTCGAGCGCGCCGAGGACGAGCGGCGCCTCGCCGAAGGACGCATCGATGTGACGCTGCCCGGACGCGGCGAGCAGCGTGGTGGCTTGCACCCGGTGACCCGGGCCCGCTTGAGGATCGAGGCGCTCTTTGGTCGCGCGGGCTTCGACATCGCCACCGGTCCCGAGATCGAGGACGACTTCCACAACTTCGAGGCGCTCAACATCCCGCCCAATCATCCGGCGCGGGCGATGCACGATACGTTCTACTTTCCCGACGGGCGGCTGCTGCGCACCCACACCTCCCCGGTGCAGATCCGCGCGCTGCTGGCGCGCGGTGCGCCGCTCTCGGTCATCGCCCCGGGCCGCGTCTATCGCAACGACCACGACATGACTCACTCGCCGATGTTTCATCAGCTCGAGGGCCTGGTGGTCGGCGAGCAGGTGAGCTTCGCCAATATGAAGGCGATCCTGCACGGCTTCGTGCAGGCATTCTTCGAGCGCGAGCTGGGCATGCGCCTGCGGCCCTCGTACTTTCCGTTCACCGAGCCCTCGGCGGAAGTCGACATGTCCTGCCTGTTCTGCGATGGGGCGGGATGCCGCACCTGCAAGCACAGCGGCTGGCTCGAGATCTCCGGCTGCGGCATGGTGCATCCGAACGTACTCAAGGCGAGCGGCATCGACTCCGAGCGCTACACCGGCTACGCCTTCGGCGCAGGGATCGATCGGCTCGCGATGCTGCGCTATGGGGTGAACGATCTGCGACTGTTCTTCGAGAACGACCTGCGCTTCCTCGCGCAGTTCTCGGCCCTCTAGCCGGCGCACGGGATGCCAAGCACATGAAGCTTCCTTACGCCTGGCTACGCGAGTGGGTGAGCATCCCGTGGGATGCCCGCGAGCTCGGCACGCGGCTCACCATGTCGGGCTTCGAGCTCGAGAGTATCGAGACCGCAGCACCGGCCTTCGAGGGGGTCGTTATCGGGGAGATCCTCGAGACCCGCGCGCATCCCGAGGCCGAGAAGCTGCGCGTTTGCCGGGTCGCGAGCGGGCGGGGCGAGCCGCTCACGATCGTCTGTGGCGCGAGCAACGCGCGGGCGGGATTGAAGAGCGCCCTTGCGCTCGAGGGCGCGCTGCTTCCGGGAAACGTGCGCATTGGCACCGCGCGGCTGCGCGGCATCGAATCGCACGGCATGCTCTGCTCAGCCAAGGAGCTCGGGCTCTCCGAGGCGAGCGCAGGCATCATCGAGCTGCCGAGCGATGCACCGCTCGGGCAGTCCCTGCGTGTCTACCTGGATCTGGATGAGGCGCTGCTCGAGATCAATGTCACCCCCAATCGCGGGGATGCGATGTCGGTGCTCGGCATCGCGCGCGAGGTGGCGGCGCTCGCCGGCGAGCGCCTCACAGGGCCGCGGATCGAGCCGGTGACGGCGCGCAATCTGGAGCAGCTGGCGGTGCAGCTCGAGGCCGCCAATGCCTGCCCGAAGTTCGTCGGTCGCATCGTACGCGGCGTGGACAATCGCGCCCCGACGCCCATCTGGATGCGCGAGCGGCTGCGCCGTGCGGGCGTGCGCTCGATCAGCCCGCTGGTGGATGTCACCAACTACGTGATGCTCGAGCTCGGTCAGCCGATGCATGTCTACGACATGAGCCGGGTGCAGGGGGACATTCACGCACGGCTCGCCCGAGCCGGCGAGCCGCTGCGCCTGCTCGATGGTCGCGACGTGGTGCTCGAGAGCGATGTGCTCGTGATCGCCGATGGCGCCGGCGCCGTCGGCATGGCGGGCATCATGGGCGGTGAGCGCACCGCGGTGCGCGCCGACACCGTCGATGTGTTTCTCGAGGCGGCGTTCTTCGCCCCCGAGGCGGTCGCAGGGCGTGCGCGTCGCTACGGGCTGCTGACCGATGCAAGCCAGCGCTTCGAGCGCGGCGTCGACCCGAGCCTGCAGGAGCGCGCCATGGAGCGCGCCACCGAGCTCATCCACGCGATCGCCGGCGGCTCCCCTGGCGCGGTGGTCGTCACGCAGGCGAGTGAGTACTTGCCGCGGCGATTGCCGGTGCGGCTGCGTCGCGCGCAGCTCGCACGGCTCCTCGGCAGCACCATCGACCCCGCGCGAGTGGAGATGATCTTCACTGCCCTGCAGATGAGCGTGACGCGCACCACCGAAGGCTGGGCCGTGACACCCCCGCCACATCGCTTCGATGTGTCGATCGAGGCGGATCTCATCGAGGAGGTTGCCCGGATCGAGGGCTTCGCGGCGATCGCCGCCGTGGATGCCACGGTCGCGCAGCGCTTTGCAGCCCTGCCCGAGGAAATCCCGCCCGAGCGCGCGGTGCTCGAGAGCCTCGCTGCGCGCGGCTATCACGAGGTCATCACCTTCGCCTTCGTGGACCCGGCCCTGCAGGGCAAGCTCTTTCCCGAGCGCCAATCGCTTGCGCTTGCAAACGCGATCGCGAGCGATCACTCCACGATGCGCGTATCGCTGTGGCCCGGGCTGCTGCGAGCGGCGCTCGAGAATCAGCGCCGCCAGCAAGATCGCATCCGCCTGTTCGAGCATGGCACGCGCTTTCTCATCGAGCGCGGCGCGACCCACGAAGTCGACACGCTCGCAGGCCTCGCCTTGGGTCCGCGGTTGCCAGAGCAATGGGGTATCACGGGCATGGGGCGTGTAGCGGTCGATTTCTTCGACGTGAAGGCCGATGTCGAGCTGCTCTTGGCCGGTACCGGCGCACCGCAGCGCTTCTCATTCGAGCCGGCGGCGCTCAGCTGCCTGCATCCGGGCCGCAGCGCCCGCATCGTGCACTTTCCAGGCGCGGCAGGCGCAGGCCGCTCCCCGGCTGCACGCCTGGTCGGCTGGATCGGCGAGCTGCATCCACGCCTGGTGCGCGAGCTCGAGTTCGCAGGCGCCCCGATTCTCTTCGAGCTCGATTATGTTGCGGCGCTACAAGCGACGACTCCCCGGGCTGGCGAGATCTCCCGCTTTCCGCACGTACGCCGCGACATCGCGGTGGTCCTCGATGAGGCGGTCTCTTTAAGTGCCCTGCGCGAGCGTGTAACCTTGTCAGCCTCGAGCTTGCTCCAGAGCTTGCGCGTCTTTGACGTGTATCGGGGCGACGGCATAGAAAAAGGCCGAAAAAGCGTCGCTTTGGGCTTGATTTTCCAAGACATTTCTCGCACTCTAACGGACCAGGACGTGGATCGGGCGGTGGCGTCCGTAGTCGCAGATCTCCGCGCCGCCCTGGGCGCCAGAATACGAGAATGAACGCTATGGCGGCTCTCACCAAAGCTGAAATGGCTGAAGCGCTATTCAACCAGCTGGGTCTCAACAAGCGCGAGGCACGCGAGCTGGTGGATCTGTTCTTCGAGGAGGTGCGGGCGGCGCTGTCCAACGGGGAGCAGGTGAAACTGTCCGGGTTCGGCAATTTCGACCTGCGCGATAAGAACCAACGTCCTGGCCGCAATCCCAAGACGGGCGAGGAGATTCCGATCAGCGCCCGCCGCGTGGTCACCTTTCGGCCGGGACAGAAACTGAAGGCACGGGTCGAAGCCTATGTTGGAGCCAAAGAATAACGACGCCCTGCCGCCGATACCGGGCAAGCGCTACTTCACCATCGGTGAGGTGAGTGAGCTCTGCGGCGTGAAGCCGCACGTGCTGCGCTACTGGGAGCAGGAGTTTCCGCAGCTCAAGCCCGTCAAGCGCCGCGGCAACCGCCGCTATTACCAGCGCCAGGACGTGATCGTCATCCGCCAGATCCGCAGCCTGCTCTACGAGCAGGGCTTCACCATCGGCGGTGCGCGCAACAAGCTCACCGGAGAGGAGGCTCGCACCGATGTGAGCCAGAGCCACCAGATCGCCCGACAGGTGAGGCTCGAGCTCGAGGACCTGCTCAAGATCCTGCGACGCTGAAGCGCTCGAG
>DATJSR010000135.1:0-2981 GCA_035504015.1 Steroidobacteraceae bacterium | reverse complement strand
TCGGCGAATTACCACAAGTGGCTCACGGCGCAGCAGCTCGGCGAGCGCTTCGGTCCTGCGCAGGCGGACATCGACACCGTCGTGCAGTGGCTCACCTCCCATGGCCTGCGGGTGAACGTCGTCCACCAGAACGGTCTCACGCTCGACGTGTCCGGCACCGCCGGCCAGGTGCGTGAGACGTTCCACACGCAGATCCACAGCTATCTGGTGAACGGCCACGCCCACATCTCCAACAACTCCGTGCCGCAGATTCCGGCGGCGCTGACCGGCGTGGTCGCCGGTGTCGTCTCGCTCAACGACTTCCTGCCGCATCCGGCAGTCACAAAAGTGCAACCGAAGACGCCGTTCTCCTTCAACTGCAAGGGTTGCCCGGACGGCTTCGACGATACCGAACAGTACGATGAGGCGCCGCCGGACTTCGCCACCATCTACAACGTGAAGCCCCTCTACAAGGCAAAGCAACCGATCACCGGCAAGGGGCAGACCATCGCCGTGCTCGAAGTCACCGACGTGCAATCGGCCGACGTGGCCACCTTCCGCAGCGCCTTCGGCCTGTCCGGTTATTCGGGGACCTTCAAGCAGATTCATCCGGGCGGCAGCGCCGAAGGCTGCACCGATCCCGGCACCAACGGTGCGGAGGGCGAGGCGGCGCTCGACTCCGAGTGGGCCGGTGCCGTCGCCCCCGATGCCGACGTGGAGCTCGCCTCCTGCAACAACTCGGCGACCAACTTCGGCGCCTTCATCGCGGCGCAGAATCTGCTCGACTCCACCAAGCCACCGCAGGTCATGAGCCTGAGCTATCTGAGCTGCGAGGCGAGCATCGGCCCGGGACCCAATGGTGAGGGCTATATCAACGCGCTTTGGCAGCAAGCGGCTGCCGAGGGCGTCTCGGTGTTCGTGGCCGCGGGCGATGGCAGCGCGGCAGGCTGCGACGACTTCGATACGGCCAGCTGGGCCATCGGCGGCATCGCCGCCAACGGGCTCGCCTCCACACCCTACAACGTCTCGACTGGTGGCACCGATTTCCTGGATACCGCCCTCAACGAGAACTCAACCTACTGGAGCAACTCGAATAGCTCCACCGGCAAGTCCGCAAAGTCCTATGTGCCGGAGATGACTTGGGAGGACTCCTGCGGCAGCATCGTGCTCGCGGCCTACTTCGGCTACAGCAGCGTTCTCGATTTCTGCAACAGCAGCATCGGGCAGAACTTCTGGTACATCGTCGGAGGATCGGGCGCGCCGAGCTTCGTCTTCAGCAAGCCCTACTGGCAGCAGAACATCCCCGGCATGCCCAACGACGGCTCGCGCGATCAGCCCGATATCTCGCTCTTCGCCTCGAACGGCTTCTGGAACCATGCCATCATCTTCTGCATGTCGGACGCCAGCCAGGGCGGCGTACCCTGCGACTACAGCGTGCCGGTCGATGTGTTCTACAACAGCGCCGGCGGCACCTCCTTCACTGCGCCCCAATACGCGAGCATCCAGGCACTGATCAATCAGAAGGCGGGCGGCGCGCAGGGCAATCCGCTGCCGCTGTACTACGACCTGTATCGCGCGCAATTCGGCGGCAAATCAGGTGGTAGCGAGCTCGCCGGCTGCAACGCCACCGACGGCAACAGCATCGCAAGCGCTTGCATCTTCCACGACGTTACCGTCGGCAGCAACTCGGTGCCCTGCTACGGCACCGCCAACTGCTACGACCCGGACGCTGCGAACGACATCGGCATCCTGTCCACGTCCGACAAGAAACTGAAGCCTGCCTACGATGCGCAGCCGGGCTGGGATTTCACCACCGGCCTCGGCAGTGTGAACGTGGCGAACCTCGTGAACGCCTGGCCCTGACCGCCGCCCCGTTCTCGCTCGATCGACGGCGTTCCTCGCAAGAGGAACGCCGTCTTTGTTTGCTGCTGCGAGCGGTGCAAGTTCCGTATGCGCCGCGTTCTCAGTCCGCAAGTCCCGCAAGCTGCGACGAAATCTCCCAGAGCTGGCGCGCATCGGCATCGCTGCGCGCGGCGGGCGTGGGGGTGACGGGCCGGCAGCGATGGAAATACTCGCCCGTGACCTCGGGCACGCTCGGAGAGGTCGCGAGAAAGATCAGCGTCTCGGACCCCTGCTGCGGGTCGAGCGCGAAGCGCTTCGCGAAGCGCAGCCCCCATCGCGTCAGCGCGCCCGAGCCCGCCTCGCCGAAACGCGTCGCCACGAAACCCGGGTGCAGGCAGTTCGCCGTCACGCCCGAGCCCGCAAGGCGCCGCGCGAGCTCGCGCGTGAAGAGGATGTTCATGAGCTTCGAGCGGCCGTAGACGGCCAGGCTGCGATAGCGCCGCTCGGACTGCAGGTCGGCGAAATCGAGCCGTGCGCCGCGATGCGCATCGGAAGCCGTCGACACGATGCGCGCCGCGGGCGTGGCGCGCAGCCGCTCGAGCAGCAGCCGCGTGACCACGAAGTACGCGAGGTGATTGGTGGCGAAGGTGCGCTCCAGGCCGTCGGCGGTCAGCTCACGGCGCCCAAACAGGGCCCCGGCATTGTTGATGAGCACATCGATGCGCGGCTCCGCCGCGGCAATCTCGGCGGCGACGCGCTTCATCTCCGTGAGCTGCGCCAGGTCCGCGTAGTGCACGGGATGTGTCGTGCCCGGCGCGGCGCTCTGCAATCGCTGGCGTGTGCGCTCGGCGCGCTCGCGATCGCGCGCGATGAGCACGACGCGCGCCCCCTGGCGAGCGAGTGCCAGCGCGGCAACCTCACCGATGCCCGAGGTGGCACCGCTGATCACGACCGTCTTGCCCTGCATGGCGGGCGTCTGCCCGGTCTCGGCAGAGGGAGGGTTCAAGCGGCTCATCTCCTGCCGGTCCTCACACCGGCATCGGTTGACCCATCACGAGCTTGCTCAGGGTGGTCGACATGGCGGCCTGCTCGGGGGACTCGGCCTGCTGGCGGAAGGCCTCGAAATCGGCCCGCTGCCTGGCGGGATCGGGCTCGGACAT
>DATJSR010000134.1:0-13834 GCA_035504015.1 Steroidobacteraceae bacterium | reverse complement strand
TCGGCGCGGGGGCCGGCACCCCGTGCTGCTCGAGCGCCCATTGCAGATGCTCGCGCAGCAGATCCGATGCGCCTTCCCAGCGCGCCTGCAGCGCCCGCACCACCGCTGCGGAGGTGGGAGCGTTGCCGAGCGCCACGGCGATATTGCGTGACCAGCGCTCATAGCCGATGCGGTGGATCGCCGAGCCGCGTAGCCGCTCCTCGAACTGCTGCGCCGTCCAGGCGAAGAGCTCCGGGAGGTGCGCGGCATCGAGGCCATGGCGCACCTTGAAATCCGGATGGCTCGCCGCCTGCGCGTACTTGTTCCAGGGACACACCAGCTGGCAGTCGTCGCAGCCGTAGATCCGGTTGCCGATGGCGCCCCGCAGCTCGCGCGGGATGGCGCTGCGGTGCTCGATGGTGAGATAGGAGATGCAGCGGCGCGCATCGAGCCGATACGGCGCCAGGATCGCCTGGGTGGGACAGGCGGTGATGCAGGCGGTGCAGCTGCCGCAATGACTGCTCGGGGCCGAATCCGCAGGCAGCGGCAGGTCGGTCAGGATCTCGCCGAGGAAGAACCAGGAGCCGGCATCGCGCGCGAGCAGATTGGTGTGCTTGCCGATCCAGCCCAGGCCCGCATCGCGGGCGAGGGCTTTCTCCAGCACCGGGGCGCTATCGACACAGACACGGTAGCCGCGGGCGCCAATGCTCGCCTGCAGCGCTTGCGCAAGCTTTGCCAGCGCGCGGCGCATCACCTTGTGGTAATCGCGGCCCAGCGCGTAGCGGGAGATGTAAGCGCGCTCGCGATCAGCGAGCACGGCCTCGGCGTCCGCCGCCTGGGCGGGCCAGTAGTTCATGCGCACGCTGATGACGCTCAGGCACCCGGGTGAGAGCCGGGCGGGATCGCGGCGCAGGGCAGCGTGTCGCTGCATGTAGTGCATCTC
Source organism: Steroidobacteraceae bacterium (assembly GCA_035504015.1). Lineage (GTDB taxonomy): Bacteria > Pseudomonadota > Gammaproteobacteria > Steroidobacterales > Steroidobacteraceae > JASHUC01. Next base: position 12,912 of record DATJSR010000134.1, on the reverse strand, counting down.
GCCGTGATAGCCCGCACTCAACCAGCGCTCCAGATGGGCGGCATCCTGCTCGAGGTCGATCTGCGCCACGCCCAGCCCGAAGAAGCCGAGCTCGCGCGCGCGCAGCGCGAGCTGGTGCTTCAGGGCGTGTACGTCGAGTGCGCCTGTGGCGACTGGGCCGGCCATATCGTCAGTATAATCAGCCGATGCCGCTGCCCAGCTCGCTCTACTCTTCCGCCCAGGTTCGCGCCCTCGATCGCTACGCGATCCAGCAGCTGCACATTCCCGGCTACACGCTGATGAAGCGTGCCGGGGAGGCGGCGCTTCGCTACCTGCGCATGCGCTGGCCGACCTGCCATCGCATCGTCGTGGTCTGCGGCGGCGGCAACAACGGCGGGGACGGCTACGTGCTCGCACGCTTTGCGCAGGCGGCCGGCTTGAAGGTGACGGTGCTCGCGGCGGTGCCTCCGGACAGCCTGAGCGGGGATGCCCGGCAGGCGCACGCTGACTTCATCGCAAGCGCGGGCGAGGCACACCCCTTCACCGCCGAGCGCCTGGGGGAGGGCGAGGTCATCGTCGATGCGCTCTTCGGCACCGGCCTTCGCACCGACGTGCGCGCGCCGGCGGCGGACGTGATCACCGCCATGAACGCGGCGGGACGGCCGCTGTTCGCGCTCGACGTGCCTTCGGGCCTGCACAGCGATACCGGCACGGCACTCGGGGTGGCGGCCCGCGCCGACTGCACGCTCACCTTCATCGCGATGAAGACCGGGCTGTGGGTCGGGGATGGGCCGGAGTACTGCGGCACCGTATTCTTCGATGACCTCGAGCTGCCCATTCCGAGCACGCCGGATTTCGCGCCACGGCTCGAGCGCATCACCGAGGCGGAGATCGCACAGGCCCTGCCGAGGCGCACGCGGGCGGCTCACAAGGGCACCTTCGGTCGCGTGCTCATCATCGGCGGCGGACCCGGCATGCCGGGTGCGGTGCGCCTGGCGGGCGAGGCCTGCCTGCGGGTGGGCGCTGGGCTCGTGACCGTGGCGGTTGCCCCCGACAACGTTGCGGGCATCGTGGCCGGCAGGCCCGAGCTCATCTGTCATGCGATCTCCGACGCCGAGCACCTGGTGCCCCTCATGGAGCAGGCCGATGTGATCGCGATCGGGCCGGGCCTGGGCCGCAGTGCCTGGGCGCGCCAGCTGCTGCCGCTGGTGCTCGAGTGCGATCAGCCGCTGGTGGTCGACGCCGATGCGCTCAATCTCATCGCCGAGCAGAGCGCCAATCATCCCGGTACCTACCGCCGTCCGGACTGGATCCTGACGCCGCATCCGGGGGAGGCCGGTCGGCTGCTGCAGATGGATACGCGCGACGTGCAGCGCGATCGGTTGACGGCGCTCGACATGCTGCTGCAGCGCTATGGCGGCACCATGGTGCTCAAGGGTGCCGGCACGCTCGTCGGCACCGAGGGACGCACACCCGGGGTGTGCGAGCGCGGCAATCCCGGCATGGCGAGCGCCGGTATGGGCGATGTGCTCACGGGGGCGGTCGCGGGTGTGCTGGCGCAGTGTCGCGATCCCTGGCAGGCAGCGCGCGTCGCGGTGCTGGCGCATGCCATGAGCGGGGATGCCGAGGCGCGCGGCGGGGAGCGGGGCCTGCTCGCGGGAGATGTGGCGCGCCAGCTTCGGACCGCCGTGAACCTGTGAGCGAAAGCCCAGGCGCACCTGCTCTTTGGCAGGGGCGTACGCGCACGGCAGAGCAGACCGAAGCCCTCGGGGCCGCGCTCGCGAGAGCCGTCCCGCGCGAGGCCGAGGATGCGCTCATCATCTATCTGGTCGGCGAGCTCGGCGCGGGAAAGAGCACCTTCGCGCGCGGCTTTCTGCAGGCGCTCGGGGTCTCGCCCCCGATAAAGAGTCCGACGTACACGCTCCTCGAGCATCACGAGATCGCGGGCCTCGTCGTGCTGCACCTGGATCTCTATCGGCTGAGCGAGGCAGGCGAGCTCGACACGCTCGGGTTGCGCGAGCTCGCTGCCCCCGGACATCTCTGGCTGATCGAGTGGCCGCAGCGTGGTGGTGGACGCCTGCCCGCACCGGATCTGGAGATTGCGCTCGGCGTGCTGCCCGAGGCGCACTCACTGAGGATGCAGTCCCGCTCGAGCATCGGGGCCTCCTGGCTCAAAGGGGCGGTTGCTCTTTTTCCAGCCACTACATAGAATAACGCTCACTAGAATCATAGAAGTGCATGAAAACGCGAGCATTTCTTGTGATGATGGCGAGCCTCGTCGGAGGGGCGCATGCGCTTGGCGCAGGCGCCGCGCCGGCCGCGCTCCCCGAGGCGCAGGCCGCGCAGGTGCAGTTTTCTTTCCTGAAGGCGGATGGCTATCGCGTCTCGCGACTGTCGAAGCCGCAGCGTCTGGTCATCGACTTCCCCCATGCGCGCCTCGCGCGCGAGGGGCTGCCAAAGCCGACCGGTGCCATCCAGTCGATTCGGGTCGGCACACGTGCGCACGGCGGGCTGCGACTGGTGCTGCAGCTGCGTGAATGGCTGCCTGCCAGGGTGCGCTGGTGCGCTTCCAAAGAGCGCCCCCACGAGTGTCTGATGGTGAGCCTGGGTGCGCCCGTGGCCACGCATCGTGGCGCTGCTCTTGAGAGCGCTGCCGACACGCGTGCGAGCGATGCTGTACCGCATGCGAGCGATGCGACCTTACGCCCGCGCGATGCCGCCGCGCGCGTCCCGATCGCCAGGCCTGCGCTTGCTGTGTCCGCCGCTGCCCCAGAGGCGGTTCGTGCTCCCCACGCGCCGCGGGATGCTGAGCGCGATGTCATCGTGGCGGTGGATGCCGGCCACGGGGGCGAGGATCCCGGTGCGACCGGCCCTGCTGGCACTCACGAGAAAGAGGTGACGCTTGCGATCGCGCGAGCCCTCGCCCGCCGCATCGACGCCGAGGCCGGGATGCGTGCGGTGCTCACGCGGGATCGGGATGAGTTCGTGAGCCTGCGCGAGCGCATTCATCGGGCGCGTCTGGCCCAGGCCGATCTGTTCGTCTCGCTGCATGCCGATTCCGTCCGCAACAGCGAGGTGTCGGGGTCCTCCGTCTATGTGCTCTCCGAGCGGGGTGCCTCGAACGAGCAGGCACGCTGGCTCGCCGAGCGCGAGAACGCCGCGGATCTGAAGGGTGGGGTGTCCCTTGCGGACAAGGACAGCACGCTGCGCTCGGTACTGCTCGACCTGACCAACGCGGCGAACATCAGTGCCAGCATGAGCGCTGCGGATCGTGTGCTTGCCTCGCTCGAGGAAGTCGGCGTGGTGCGCAAAGCCCGGGTGCAGCAGGCGGGCTTCGTCGTGCTCAAGTCGCCCGACATTCCCTCGATGCTCATCGAGACTGCCTACATCTCCAATCCGGCCGAGGAGCAGAAGCTGCGGACCGAGGCCCACCAGGAGCAGCTGGCGCAGGCGATCTTTGCCGGGCTGCGCAACTACTTCGAGCAGAACCCACCACCCGGCACCCGCTTTGCGCACGAACACGCAGCCGCCGTGCTCGCCGGGGCGAGCCTGCCCGCCACCGCCGTGACCCCCTGAGGGGGATCCGCCGGCTGCCGCGGGCGCGCGTTCTTGCGCATACTGCGCGGATGCCCATTCGCATCCTCTCCGAGGAGCTCATCGATCAGATCGCCGCGGGTGAGGTGATCGAGCGGCCGGCCTCGGTGGTCAAGGAACTGGTCGAGAACAGCCTCGATGCCGGCGCCCGCCGCATCGAGATCGACATCGAGCGCGGGGGCAGCGCTCTGGTGAGGGTGCGCGATGATGGCTCGGGTCTGCTCGCCGAGGAGCTCTCGCTCGCCCTGCAGCGCCACGCCACCAGCAAGATCACCTCTCTCGATGATCTGCAGAGCGTTGCCAGCCTCGGCTTTCGTGGGGAGGCACTGCCATCGATCGCCTCGGTGTCGCGGATGACGCTGCAATCGCGGCCGCGCGCTGCCGAGCACGGCAGTGAGATCAGCGCCGCGGGCGGGGTCGTGCGCGGACCGCGACCGGTCGCCCACGCGCCCGGTACCACCGTGGAGGTGCGCGACCTCTTCTTCAACGTGCCGGCACGGCGCAAGTTCGTGCGCAGCGACGCCACCGAGCTCGGTCACATCGTGCGACTGGTGGAGCGCCTCGCCCTGTCACGCCCCGAGGTGAGCTTCCGTCTGCGTCACGGCGAGCGTGTGCTGCTGCAGCTGCCGGTGGAGCCCGACCCGCGTGAGCCGCGGGCAAGGCTCGCGAGCATCCTCGGCGAGGAATTTCTCGCACGCGCGATCCGCATCGAGGATCACGCAGGACCGCTGCACGTTACGGGGTGGACGGGTCTGCCCACCGCGACGCGCGCACAGCCCGATGAGCAATTCTGGTTCGTGAACGGGCGTCATGTGCGCGACCGGCTGCTCATGAGCGCGGTGCGCCTGGCCTACCGCGACGTGCTCTACCACGGACGCCACCCGAGCTATGTGCTGCATCTGACGATCCCGCCGCAGCTCGTGGACGTGAATGCCCACCCCGCCAAGCTCGAAGTGCGCTTTCGCGAGTCGCGCCAGGTGCACGAGTTCGTGTTTCGCTCACTCGAGCGGGCCCTCGCCGATACACGCCCGGGCCCCGAGGCGCACGCCGCCGTGAGCTTGCCCGGAGCACTGGTGGGGGCGCCTGTTGCTGCGCAGCTCAGCAGGGCTCACGGAAGCCCGGCGGCCCCTCTGCAGCGCACGGTCTGGGCGCTGGCGGCGAGCCTCGAGACGCCGCAGCGGGAGGCGACGGACAGCTCCCTGCCGTGGCCACACGAGCTGGCATCGACCGCAACGCTGCTGCTGCCGGGTGAGCCTGCGGCGGCCATTCACGAGGCGGCGGCGAGCGATGAGCGGGCCCTGGGGACGGCGATCGCGCAGCTGCATGGCATCTACATCCTTGCGCAGAACCGCGAGGGACTCATCCTCGTCGACATGCACGCGGCGCACGAGCGTGTGCTCTACGAGCGCTTCAAGGCGCAGCTGCTGCAAGGGCCGGTGCCCTCGCAGCTGCTGCTCGAGCCGCTCGTCATCGAGCTCAAGCCACACGAGCTCGATGCGCTCCTCGAGCAGCGTGCGCACTGGGATCGCGCCGGCTTCGAGATCGACGCGCTCGGCCCCACGCGACTCGCGCTGCGGCGCGCACCTGCGAGATTGCACACTGCAGACCTCATTGCGCTCGTGCGCGCCTCACTGGGTGATCCCGAGGCTCACGAGGCGCACCACCTCGATACCGCGGCGGACCGCTTCCTCGGCACGCTCGCCTGCCGCACCGCCATTCATGCGCACCGGCGGCTGACTCTGCCGGAGATGGATGCGCTGCTGCGACAGATGGAGGCGACCGAGCGCGCCAATCAATGCAATCACGGGCGCCCGACCTGGACGCGCCTGACACTCACTGAGCTGGATCAGCTGTTTTTACGGGGACGGTAGTGGCGAGCCGCCCCGAGGCGCGAGTTCCGGTGATCGGGCTGAGCGGTGTCACCGGTGCGGGCAAGTCCGGCTGGGCGGCGCGGCTCGCCGAGGAGCTGCCGATCGAGGTGGTGAGCGTCGACTCCGCGCAGGTCTATCGCGGCATGGATATCGGCACGGCAAAGCCCGAGCGCGCGCTGCGTGAGCGCGTCCCGCACCATCTCATAGATATCTGCGATCCGGCGCAGAATTATTCCGCCGGACAATTCGTGAGCGATTGTGTGACGCTCGTCGAGACCATCCGTGCCCGCGGGCGCCTGCCCGTACTGGTCGGCGGCACGATGCTCTACTGGCGTGCGCTGCTCGCGGGCATCGCGCAGCTGCCGCGCGGCTCGCCCGCCTTGCGCGCCGTGATCGACGAGCGCGCTCGTACGCTCGGCTGGCCGGCGCTGCATGCCGAGCTCGCCACCCTCGATCCGCACGCGGCTGCGCGCATCAACGCGAACGATCCGCAGCGCATCCAGCGCGCGCTCGAGGTCTGCTACCTCACCGGTCAACCACTCAGTCAGTTGCAGCGCAATAGCGCCCGCGCCATCGCCGGGCCGCTGCTGCGCTGGGCGCTCGTGCCGGCCGATCGTGCAGCGTTGCACCGCAGGCTCGCCGCACGGCTCGATCAGATGCTCGCGCACGGCTTCCTCGAGGAGGTTGCACAGCTGCATCGGCGCGGTGATCTCACGGCGCAGCATCCTTCGATGCGCGCCGTGGGGTATCGGCAGCTGTGGGCGCACCTTGACGGGCAGCTCTCGCTCGGCGAGGCGCGCGAGCGCGCCTTGGCGGCCACGCGCCAGCTCGCCAAGCGTCAGCTGACGTGGCTGCGGGCAGATGCTGAGATTGGCTGGATCGATCCGCACGCTTCCGGTGCGTACGAGCGCTGGCTGCAAGAACTGCATCGGGAGCTTGCCGGATCTTGGCCGCCCGAGGCTCGCGCGTGGTAAACTGTTCAACGCCTCGAACCCCGAGGCACGTAGCTTGCTGGATCACACGCCAATCGGACGGGCGTGTGCGATTACGAAACAATTAGAAGTCGCGAGAACAAGGAGAACCCAATGGCCAAGGGCCAGTCACTCCAGGACCCTTTTTTGAACGCTCTGCGCAAAGAGCGCGTACCAGTATCCATTTATCTGGTGAACGGTATCAAGCTGCAGGGCCAGATCGACTCCTTCGATCAGTTCGTCGTGCTGCTGAAGAACAGTGTCAGTCAGATGGTGTACAAGCACGCGATCTCCACCGTGGTGCCGTCGCGCAACGTACGGCTGCAGACCGAGGAAGGCGGGGCTCCCGCCACGGGCGAGCCTGTCGCGGAATAGCGCAGGCTCGTTCACGGACTCGATGTCTCCTGCGAGGTCCCTGAGTGTTCGAACGCCCGCCGACCGGTGAGCGTGCCGTGCTCGTGCGCCTGGGGCTCGGCGCGCAGGTCGATCCGGAGGAGCTTGCCGAGTTCAAGCAGCTCGCCGTGTCGGCCGGCGCGCAGCCGGTCGCGACCGTTACCGGCCGGCGCGATCGACCCGATCCACGCTTCTTCGTCGGCAGTGGCAAGGCCGAGGAGCTGCGGGTCGCGGCGCAGGCGCACGATGCGGACGTGGTGCTCATCGATCACGCGCTCTCGCCCAGTCAGGAGCGCAATCTCGAGAAGCTCATCGGCCGTCGGGTGCTCGATCGTAACGGCCTGATCCTCGACATCTTCGCGCAGCGCGCGCGCAGCTTCGAGGGCAAGCTGGAAGTCGAGCTCGCGCAGCTCAAGCATTTGGCGAGCCGCCTGGTGCGCGGCTGGACTCACCTCGAGCGACAGAAGGGCGGCATCGGCCTGCGCGGCCCAGGAGAGACGCAGCTCGAGACCGACCGCCGGCTGCTCGGGGCGCGTGTGCGCGTGCTCACGCGGCGTCTCGAGCGCATCAAGCAGCAGCGCGAGACCGGCCGGCGCATGCGCACGCAGATCCCGGTGCCGAGCGTTGCGCTGGTCGGCTATACCAACGCGGGCAAGTCGACGCTCTTTCGCGCACTCACCGGCGCGGATGCCTACGTCGCCGATCAGCTCTTCGCCACGCTCGATCCCACCGTGAGACGCATCCGCCTGCCGGGCGGCACGCCGGTGGTCGTCGCCGACACGGTCGGCTTCATCCGCGAGCTGCCGCACGAGCTCGTCGCCGCGTTTCAATCGACCCTCACCGAGGCACGCGAAGCGACGCTGCTGCTGCATGTGATCGATGCGAGCGATCCGCGCCGGGACGAGCACGTCGGGCAGGTGAACGCGGTGCTGCGCGAGATCGGCGCGGACAAGATCCCGCAGGTGCTGGTCTACAACAAAATCGATCGCATCGCGGCCGATGCTCACACCGAGAGCGATCAGCACACACGCGCCGCCGCGGTGTGGATCTCGGCGGCGCAGCGGCAGGGATTGGATCTGCTCGCGCAGGCGATCGCGGAGCGGCTTGCGCGCGTCGCGCGGCGCGCCGTGTTGCGCGTGCCGCCGGCGGCCGGCGCCTTACGCTCGCGTCTGTACGAGCGCGGCGCCGTGCGTCACGAGAGCAGCGGGCCCGAGGGTGTCATCGAGCTGCAGGTGGAGCTGCCCGATGTCGAGTTGCTCGCGCTCGCGCGCACCCCCGGCGTGCAGATCGTGCAGCTGCAGGGCGAAGCCTTGCCTTGTGTGCCCGCCGAGCCCTCCCTAGAATCGAACGTTTCCGCAAGCACGGCCAAGCTCTCCTAGCGGTGCCGCGGGCTCGAACTACGGCAGCGTGACCCACGAATCTTATGGCGTGGAATCAATCCGGGGGTGACAAAGGTCCGTGGGGGCGGCGTACCGGTCAGGGCGGTACCGCACTCGACGAGCGCTTGAAGCGCTGGCAGCGCCGGCTCGAGTCCCTGCTGCGGCTCTCGGGGGAGGGCGAGGGCGGTGCGCTGTTGCTGGTGCTGGGCGTCATCGCCGTCGTGCTCTGGCTCGCCAGCGGCTTCTTTCAGATCGGCGCCGCCGAGCGCGGAGTGGTCGAGCGCTTCGGACAGCTCGTCGAGGTGCGCGCTCCGGGGCGCGGCTGGCACTGGCCCTGGCCGATCGAGACCGTCACGCGCGTCAACGTCATGGCGGTCGCGAGCCGCGAGCTCGGCACCCGGGTGCTGACGGCGGATCTCAACGTGCTCGAGGTGCATGCCGACGTTCAGTATCGGCTCGCCTCGCCGCTCAAAGTGCTCTTTGCCGTGCGCAGCCCCGAGGAGACTCTGCAGGAGCTCGGCGAGAGCGCGCTGCGCGAGGCGCTCGCGCAGCAGTCTCTGCAGGATGCGCTCGCCGCCAGCACGCGCCCCCAGCTCGCCTCGAAGCTGCGCACCACGCTGCAGCAGGCCCTCGACCGCTACGGCACCGGCATCGAGCTCTCCAGCGTCAATCTGCTCGAAGTGCAGGTGCCCGATGCCGTCCAGGCCGCGCAGCGCGACGCGGATGACAAGGCACCCGCGGATGCCGATCGGGCGGTCAAGGAAGCCCAGGCCTACGCCAGTGGCCTTGCGCCGCAGGCGCAAGGCTACGCGGACAAGACGCAGCAGGATGCGCAGGCCTATCGCGCGCGCGTGCTGGCACTCGCTCAGGGTCAGGCCGAGCTCTTCACGCAGGTTGCGCAGGCCTACGCCCGGGCACCGGGCGTCACGCGAGAGCGGCTGTACCTCGAGACGCTCGAGGACATCTACGCCCGCTCGAGCAAGGTATTCGTGGAGGCCAAGACCGGCGCGGGCGGTAACGTGCTGTACCTGCCGATCGATCGACTGGCGAGCCACGCAGGCTCGGGCAGCACCTCGGGCAGCGAGGCTCAGCCCGCCGAGAGCGCGGCCCGCCCCGCCCCGAGCGATGCCGATACGATCACCGTCGAGGGCCGCAGTCGCGGCGAGCGCTGATGCACGCGCGCCTTCTGCCGCTCATCGCCGCCGCCGTGGTGCTGGCATTCCTCGGGCTCACCTGCCTCTACACCGTCAATGAAACCGAGGTCGCGCTGCACACCCGCTTCGGCGCCATCCTCGAGGCCGGCTCCGCCGCGGGCCTGCACTGGAAGCTGCCCTGGGATCAGGTGGTGAAGCTCGATCGCCGGGTGCTCACCGAGGAGCACGTCCGCGAGGGCTTCGTCACCCGCGATGGCCGCACGCTGCTCGTCGATTACTTCATCAAATGGCGCATCCAGGATCCGGTGCGCTACTACGAGTCGACGGGCGGCAGCGAATCGAGCGCGGCGGCGCGCCTCTACGATTGGGTGAGACAGGGCATGCGGCGCGAGCTCGCCGAGCGCACCGAGGAGCAGGTGGTGACCGCCGACGGGCCTGCCATCAGCGCGGCGCTGCTCGAGCAGGCGGCACCGGCGGCCGCACCGCTCGGCATCCAGCTGATCGATGTGGGTGTGCAGAACCTCGATCTGCCGGAGGAGGTGGCGACGCGCGTCTACGACGGCATGCGCGAGAGTTTCAATACGCTCGCTAACCGGCGTCGCGCCGAGGGGGCAAGCGCGGCCGCCAGCATCCGTGCCGCGGCCGACCGGCAGCGCACGGAGATCATCGCGAATGCGGATCGCGAGGCGCTCGAGATCAAGGGCTCGGCCGATGCTCAGGCGGCGGACATCTATGCGCACGCCTACGCCGCGCAGCCGGACTTCTATGCCTTCTATCGGAGCCTGCAGGCCTACGAGCGCTCGCTCGGCAAGCCCGGCGATGTGCTCGTGCTCACACCCGACAGTGAGTTCTTCAAGTATCTGAAGGATCCAGGGCAGGCGACGCACCGCTAGCGCGGGCCAGGTCGCACAGGCAAGCACGCACGAGCGAGGCCATGGGAAAGTTCGTCATCGTCATCGGCACCCAATGGGGCGATGAGGGCAAGGGCAAGGTGGTCGACCTGCTCGCCGAGCGCGCTGCGGCGGTCGCCCGCTTCCAGGGTGGGCACAACGCCGGTCACACCTTGGTGATCGGCGGGCAGAAGACGGTCCTCTCGCTCATTCCATCGGGGATCCTGCGCGAGCACGTGCGCTGCTTCATCGGCAACGGCGTGGTGCTCTCGCTCGAGGCGCTCGAGCGCGAGGCGCGCATGCTCATCGGGCAGGGGGTGCCGGTGTTCGAGCGGCTGCGCATCTCACCGTATTGCCCGCTCATCCTGCCCTCGCACGTGGCGCTCGATCGGGCGCGCGAGCAGGCGCGCGGTGCCAATGCCATCGGCACCACCGGCCGTGGCATTGGGCCGGCCTACGAGGACAAGGTGGCACGGCGGGCGGTGCGGGTGGCCGATCTGTTTGCGCCCGAGAGCTTTGCGCGCAAGCTCGAGGAGCTGCTCGAGTACCACAACTTCGTGCTGCAGCAGTACTTCCGGCAGCCGGCGGTGGATTTCGCGCGCACGCTCGATGAGCAGCTGCATCTTGCCGAAGGCTTGCGCGAGCTGGTGAGCGATGTCACCCAGGCGCTGCACGCGCTGCGCACCTCTCGAGCCAACGTGCTGTTCGAGGGTGCGCAGGCGGCAATGCTCGATGTCGATCTGGGAACCTATCCCTATGTCACCTCCTCGAACACCACGGCCGGCTTTGCCGCCACCGGTACCGGGATCGGGCCGCGCGCTTTCGATGAGGTGCTCGGCATCGTCAAGGCCTATACCACGCGGGTCGGGGCCGGGCCGTTCCCCACCGAGCTCTTCGATGAGGATGGGGCGCACCTTGCGCGCGTGGGGCACGAGTTCGGCTCGGTCACCGGGCGCCCGCGACGCTGCGGCTGGTTCGACGCCCTCGTGCTCCGGCGCTGCATCCTGCAGTCGAGCGTGAGTGGTCTTGCGGTCACCAAGCTCGATGTGCTCGATGAGCTCGAGACGCTGCAGATCTGCGTCGGCTATCGACTCGCCGGGCGCACCCTCAGCGAGCCCCCACTGGCGACGGAGACCTATGCCGAGGCGGAGCCGATCTACGAGGAGCTTCCGGGATGGGGGCAGTCGACCGTCGGCATCACCTCATACGATGCGCTGCCGGCGAATGCGCGGCGCTACCTCGAGCGCATCGAGGCGCTTGCCGGCGTGCCCATCGATATGATCTCGACCGGTCCCGAGCGCGAGCAGACCATCATCCGCCGGCAACCCTTCGACTGATGCGTCGGCGTTCGCAGGCGCGCGCTGACTCCTGAGGCTCAGGCTCAGGCACCGATCTTGCTTAGATCACGGTCGACTTTGCTGCGGAGTCGAGGGGCATGAATTGCTGGAAGGACTTGCACGAGGACCTGCCGACGGTCGCTGAGATCGTGGAGGTCTGTGTCTGCTTCGGGCACGGTGGCACGACGCGCCTGCGCGGCTACCGCCTCGTCGGCAGAGCCGGTGGGGAGTCGCTGTGGCTCAACGCGCTCACGCATGCGCCCTTTCCGGAGGGCTGGCAGGTGGTTCGCTGGAAGCGTGCCGAGACGGAGATGGTCGGATGCGGCGTGACGCGCTTCACAGCCGCAGGGGCCGGGGCCTGCGAGAGGGCGTAAGAGCGGAGGTGTTTCACCTAATCTGGCCGCTCGGCCGTGTAACCTTTCAAACGTCCGCAGCTGCGTAGCCCAATGGAGACGGGTTGCTTTGCTGCGGTGGGCGTGCCTATCGTGCACGGCTTCCAGGGTCAACCAAACTGGTGCTGACGCGCTATGAATCGCGATGCCGACCGAATCGCTGAGAATCGCTGCAAACCCGTAAGTTTCTGCTACGAATCCTCAGCGCGGCATCGGCAGCAATAGTTTGCAACATTTTGACTCGACCCCTACGGAAGTGACCATCATGAATCGGAATCATCCTCTCCCCCTCGCCATCCTTGCGGCTGCGGCGCTCGCCTGCGGGGCAGGCGGCATCGCCCTCGCGCAATCCTCCGTCGCGTCCTCATCCTCCTCGACGACGACGAGTGCGCCGGCCGGTCACCGGCACTGGCGCGGCGCGCGCCATTCGATGCTCGTCGGCACGCTGCTGCGCGCTGCCCGGCAGCTCAACCTGACGGACGCGCAGAAGAGCGACATCAAGAGCCTGCTCACCCAGGCGCGCAGCTCGCAGAGCAGCACGCAGGGTCGGCGCCCCGACATCACCGTGCTCGGCAATCCCGGAGACTCCGGCTTCGCGGGCGCGATAGCGACCATCAAGAGCGAGCAGGAGGCGCGTCTCGATCGCGAGAGCGCCCTCGCCACGAGCATCTACCAGGTGCTCACGCCGGAGCAGCAGAAAGCGCTGCCGGGCGTGCTGGCGCAGATGCAGTCCAAGTTCCAGGCGCGTCGTGCGGCATGGGAGCAGCGCCACGCGTCCTCTTCATCCGGCAGCTGAGGTAAGCAATGCATTTTCACCGAGCAGGTCTCGCAATCGTTCTGGGGTGGGCTGCGGCGATGTCCTCGCCGCTTGCCCACGCGGCGCTTGGCGGAACGATCGATACGATCCAGAGCGATGCCGTGCGCATGAAGGCGCAGGCGCGCATGATCCCGA
>DATJSR010000133.1:0-7289 GCA_035504015.1 Steroidobacteraceae bacterium | reverse complement strand
GCGCGCCTGCGCGAGATCCCGCAGGATCTGCGTGACACCGGATACCGAGACGTAGCTCTCGCGCGCGGGCCGACAGTAGCTCAAGGTGACGCGCCGGTGCGCATCGAGCTCGCCGATCTTCGGTGAGGAAATCGAGGTGATGAACCACAGCGCCCCTTCGGCATCGAGCTGCAGCGTGCGCAGCGGCCGACTGTGCAGCCGCCCATCCTCCTCGAGCGTCGTCAGCATGGCGATCTCGATGCTCGCGATCAGCTCACCGAGCTTCGTCAGCTCGGCGGTGCGCTGAGGTTGAAGGTTCATGCGGTCCAACCAAGCAAATGCCGTGCCTTCGGCGTGGCATCGGCCGCGGGGGGCGGTACGGGAGGGCCCGCCCGTGTGCGCGCCGACCCCCGTCGCCGGCTTTCCGCGGACCGAAAAACCGCGTCGTGGCGCAGACTTCCGCGTACTCGTCGGCGGGCGCCGACGCCTGCCTCTCAGTAGTGTGAACTGACGCAAGGCGACCTTCCGACCAGATCTTATGCTCGCCCTCAACCCGCGGCAGCGTACGCCTTGGCTTGCCTGCACCTTGCGCGATGGGGCACGCGCCGGCGTGCCGCCTTGATTCAAGGGAGAGTTCAGCGTGGCAAGTCCTGCTTCGAGCGCCCCGCGTTCCAGCGAGCCGAGCGCGGATAACGCATCGCACAGTGGCGCGCCGAAGGTCACCGGGGAGCTGATCGCCGTCACCACGCGCGATGACTTCCTGCTCGAGCTCGGCGAGGTCCTCACCGGGCAGCTGATGCTGAGCCCGGTCGACCACGTCGCCGCCGCGCTGGAGCAGCTCGCCGCGGCGCGCCGTCCCCAGGTGCTCGCGATCGACTCGCGCATCAGCAACGAGCTGCGCCCCGAGATCGACCGGCTTCACGCCCAAGCGCCGAGCGTCCCGGTGCTCGTGTTCACACTCGCGGAGTCGGACAAGGCCATGGCGGCCGCCATGAAAGGCGCGAGCATCTTTGCCGTGCTGCCGATTCCAGTCGATCGTCGCAAGACCGTGGCAGTGCTCGAGGGGGCGCTCGCCGAGGCGGTGCAGAGACGGTCCGCCTCGCGCGCCGCCGCCGCAGCCGCTCCTGGCACCGCCGCAGCGGCCCCGACCGCGCCGGCCGCCCCCGCGGAGCATCGCTTCGAGCTGCGCGCGCCCCTGGTTCCCGAGCCGGCGACGACGGTCACGGATACGGACGTGCTGGAGGGCGGGTCACGCCGGCCGCCGCTCCTGGTGATCGGCGCCGTTGCCGCCGTCATAGCCGTGCTCATCGGACTCGGCGCCTGGCTGCTGCTGCGCTCGCCGTCGACCCCACAGGCCGTCGAGCAGCAGATCGCCCCGGCGGCGAGCGCGCCCGCGGCGACGGCCCCCGCGGCGGGTGCATCGCACAGCGTGCGCAAAGCCGCCCAGGCGACACCCGAGCCGCTCGTGCGGCCCTCCATGGGTGACGTGCCGCTCATCAAGGGCAACGCGGATGATCTGCTCGAGAAGGCGCGCCAGGCGATGCGCGAGCGGCGCTTCACCGAGCCCGCAACCGACAACGCGCTCCTCTACTATCGCTCGGCGCTCGCCGTGGACGGCGGCAATGCCGAAGCACGCGATGGCATGGCACGTCTCGGTGCGCTGCTGCTCTCGCGCTTCGAGGAGGCCTACGCCGGCGCACGCTACGAGGAGGCCGCGGGTGCGCTCGCGGGACTGAAGCTGGCGCTCTCGGGCGACTCCCGCCTTGCGCCGATGGAGTCGCGCCTGATCGCCGCCGAGGTCACCCACGATCTGAACGGCGGTGATCTCGAGCGCGTGCCGGCGCTGCTGCACCAGGCGCAGCAGGATGGAGCCGCCACCGCCGAGCAGCTCACCCGCTGGCGCGCCGAGCTCGCCCGCCACCAGGACGACGCGCGCGTCAAGCACCTGAGTGAGCTCGTGGCGGAGCGCATTCGTGACGGCCACCTCGATGAGCCCGATACCGACAGTGCACGCTACTACCTGCAGCAGCTCAAGGGTCTCGAGGGCGCCGACGCGGCCTTCGCGCGCAGCACTCACGATCTGATCGTGGCCTATCTGCACAGGGCACGCGATGCCACGCTCGCGAACCACCCAAGCGATGCGGATCGCTGGCAGGGTGCCGCGCGGGCCGCGGGCGCTACGCCCGCCGACCTCAGCACCTATCAGCACGAGCTCGTGACGGCCCGACAACGCGCCACGGGCGCCGAGATCGACCGACTCGCGCAGCTCGCGCGCGAGCGGCTGCGCGATGGCCATCTGACCGAGCCCACCCAGGACAGCGCCGCCTTCTATCTCGGACAGCTGCGCGACTCTTATCCCGACAGCAGCGCGCTCGGCAGTCTCGGCCACGAGCTCGCCGCGCAGCTGGTCGAGCGCGCAATGAGCTCCGCGCGGGCGGGCCTGCCCGCGCAGATGGAGGCCGATCTGTCCCTGGCGCGACGCTGGGGTGCCGATCCAGCGCAGCTGCAGGCGGTCGAGCAGACCATGGCGGGCAATCACGGCGGCGCGGTGCCCACGCACGCGGCGCCGGCGGCGCCCTCGGGGCCCACGCCCAAGCGCACGCGCTATATCGCCCCCGAGTACCCCGATGATGCGCTCGACAAGCGCATCTCCGGATCGGTGACCATCGAGTTCACGGTCGACGAGAAGGGAGTGCCGCGCAATGTCCACGTCACCGACTCCAGGCCGAAGGGAATCTTCGACCGTGCCGCCATGAATGCGGTGATCCGCTGGCGTTTCGAGCCGCTGCTGATCGATGGTGTGCCGACGGCGGTGCCGGCGCACGAGACCATCCGCTTCGAAGCGCCGAGCAATTGAGGCCGCAACCCATGGAGGCAACCAGTCAAGTCCTCGGCATCGACCGGACCCGGCAGCTCGCCACGCTCGGCGCGGGCGCGCTGCTCACCGTGGTGATGGGCGTGGTGCTGCTGCTCGGCTCGCAGCTCGCAACTCAGGTCACCACCGAGGTGGCCGGCCTGCAGACCGCGAGCGGCCTGCAGAGCTATCCGGCCGTGCTGCAGCAGGAGCTGAACGCGCTGCGCGACCGGCTCGAGGCGCGTGCCTATGCCGGCCAGGCGCTCAGCGATCTGCGCGCCACGGCCAGCGCCTTCGATGCGGATCTGCAGCGGCTCGCGGCCGGCCGCAACCGCTCGAGCGAGCTCGGTGAGGCGCTCGCCCTCTGGCGCGACTATCAACCGGTGCTCGAGAGCGTCACGGACTTCGCCGGCCAGCCCTACGTCGACAGTGATACCGCCGGCAGCTCCTTCTCGAGCGAGGGCCGCGAGCACTATGCGAGCGTCAAGCGCGCTCAGCTCTATGCGCGCGAGAATTCCGAGCACCTGCACTCCCTGCTCGGCGCACTCGCCTCGCGCCTGCAGGAGCAGGCCTCGACCCAGGCGCGCAGGCTGCGCCTGCTGCTCTCCGGAGGCGTGCTCGCCGCGCTGGTGCTGGCGGCGCTCGCGGCGTACCTGCAGATCGCCCGCGCGCGCATCGAGCGCACGGCGCGTGCCGCTCAGGAGCAGACGCGCGACATCCTGCAGACGGTGAAGGAGGGCTTCTTCCTGCTCGATGCCGACTACCGCATCGGCAGCGTCTGGTCGGAGGCGCTCTCGAGGCTCTTCGGCCGCCGCGACTTCGCCGGACTTGCCTTCGAGGAGCTGCTCTCGGGACTGGTGCCGGCGACCACTCTGGCAACCGCCACCAAGTACATCAAGCTGCTCTGGGGCGAGCGCGCCCAGGAAAGCCTCATCAAGAGCATCAACCCGCTCGGGCAGCTCGAGGTGCACGTGGACAACGGTCACGGCGGCCGTGACACGCGCTATCTGCAATTCGACTTCCACCGCGTGCTCGGACCCAAGGGCGTCAAGCACGTGCTGGTGAGCGTCACCGACATCACCTCGAGCGTGCTGCTCGCGCGCGAGCTGCAGGAGTCCCAGGAGAACGCCACCGCCCAAGTCGACATGATCATGGGGGTGATGCACATCGACACGCTGCAACTCGGCTCGTTCCTCGATACCACCGAGACGGGCCTGCAGATGATCAACGCCATCCTCAAGGAGCCGGCGCGCAGCGATGCGGATTTCCGTCGCAAGCTCGACGGCATCTTCCGCGAGCTGCACTCGATCAAGGGCGAGTCCTCCGCGATCGGCTTGATGACGGTGGCACAGCGCGTACACGCGCTCGAGGATGGAGTCGGCGAGCTCAAGAAGCGTCCCGAGCTCACCGGCAACGACTTCCTGCCGCTGGTGCTGAAGCTGGATGAGCTGATGGCTCACCTGAAGGTGGTGCGCGACCTCGCGGCACGCTTCAGCGCGCTGCGCGAGGCCGGGCCCGGTCCGAACGCGCCGCCGCGTCCGGGCAACGAGCGGGCCGGCATGCGTCCCCTCGATGAGCTGCTGCCGACGCTGGAGACGCTGGCGGAGCGTCTCGCGAGCGACCATCGCAAGCGCTTCCGCCTCGATGCGAGCGGTCTGGCGGAGGTTCCGGTGGCCTATCGCGGCACGCTCAAGGAAGTGCTGATCCAGCTGCTGCGCAACGCCGCGGTGCATGGCATCGAGTCGGCGGACGTGCGCCGGGCACACACCAAGGACGAGACGGGCCTGGTGCACATCGAGTTCGCTCGTCGAGCCGAGGGTTACGAGCTGGTGTTCGAGGACGACGGGGCCGGCATCTCCACCGAGCACTTGAAGGCGGCTGCGGTGCGCAAGCAGCTCGTGAGCCAGCAGGAAGCCGACGCCATGGACAGCCGCGCCGCCATGTCGCTCATCTTCCGGCCCGGCTTCTCCACGGAGGAGCAGGTATCCCTCGATGCCGGGCGCGGGGTCGGCATGGATGTGGTGGCGCGCAGCATCTACGCGCTTGGCGGCAGGATCGGCGTCAGCACACTGCCCGGCAAATTCACGCGCTTCAAGATCTCCTTGCCGCCCGCCGCGGCCGCCGATTCCGCGGTCGCCTAGGAGAGCCGCCATGGCGCACGCGCGCAAGGTCGCACCATGAGCGCAAGCGTGAGCGCGGTGCCGCGGCGTTCGTGGCGGCTGCTGATCGTCGACGATTCGAACATCATCCGCCGCCGCATCGAGCGCTCGCAGCAGTTCTCGGAGCTCGAGGTGGTCGGCGCGGCCGCCAACGGCGTCGAGGCGCTCGAGATGTTCCGCAAGACCGACCCGGACCTCGTCACCATGGATCTGACGATGCCGCAGATGGACGGCATCCAGTGCATCGAGAAGCTGGTGCAGTGGAAACCGACGGTGCGCATCCTGGTCGTCTCGGCGCTCGCGGACAAGGCGACGGCGGTCGATGCCATGGAGAAGGGAGCGAACGGCTTTCTCAACAAGCCCTTCACGGATCGGCAGCTCAACGAGGCGCTCGCTGCCCTCATTACGGGGCGCTGAAGCAGCGCGACCACTACCGGGCAGACCTTAGCGCCATGCTGCAGGAACAAGAGCTCAAGACCTTCGTCGAAGGCACCACGAACTACTTCGAGGTGGCCGCGCAGCAGCCCGCCACGGTCGGCTCGCCCTATCTGGTGACCGAAGGGGCCCCGGCCATCCACGAGTACACGGGCGTCATCAACATCTCCGGCCGCCGCGAAGGGGTCGTCTACTTCACGGCCCCCAAAGCCATGCTCACCGTGCTCCTGATGAAGATGCAGGAGAACGACTTCAGCCACGAGAACATGCGCGACCTGGTCGGCGAGGTCGCGAACACCATCTCCGGCAATGCCCGTCGTGACTTCGGCAACGACTTCGTGATCTCCGTGCCGAGCGTGCTCGCGGGCGATCGCGCCGAGCCGCCGCAGGTCGCCGGCGCGCGCTCCTTCGTCATTCCCATCAACTGGCGCAGCCACTCGGCCAAGCTGGTCGTGGCTCTCAAATAGCGCCCTGCCCGCAGCGCACGGCCTCGGTCTCGAGCTGCGCGGAACGCGAGCTGCGGCAACTATGACGTGCGTCGCGATCTGTGCTCTCGCCGGGCAACCGTGCGGCTGTTATGTTCATCGCTCGACGTTTACCGGGGTCTGAACGATGACTACGTTTCTCGCCGCTGCGTTGCCGAATCTCGTGGGCCCGCTCTCCCAGGACGACAACGCGGTGGCCGCGCTCGCCGTCATGGCGGGAGTCGTGGGCGGCTGGTATCTCGCGAACCTTACCCAGCTGCGCGCCAGGAAGGCGAAGCTCATGCGCAAGAACCTGTACCGGCCGCCCAAGGATTGAAGCCTGCGCGAGGCCGCCGGCGGAATGAAATTTGCGAGCCCCGTCTGACCGGAGCTCGACAAACCCCGCATGCGCTACCTCGCTCTTTGCTGCGATTACGACGGAACCCTCGCGCACGATGGCACGGTGAGCGCCACCACGCGCGCGGCGCTCGAGCGCTGTGTCGCCTCGGGACGCCGGCTGCTCCTGGTCACGGGGCGCGAGCTGCCGGAGCTCAAGCAGGTCTGCAACTGTCTCGAGCTCTTTGCCTGCGTGGTCGCCGAGAATGGCGCGCTGCTGTATCACCCCGACACGGGCGAGGAGCGCGTGCTCGCCAGCCCCGTCTCCGAGCGCTTCGTCAGGCAGCTGCGCGAGCGCGGGGTCGCGCCCCTCTCCACCGGCCGTGTCATCGTCGCCACCTGGGAGCCGCACCAGGCGACGGTACTCGACACCATCAAGGATCTCGGTCTCGAGCTGCAGGTGATCTTCAACAAGGGCGCCGTGATGGTGTTGCCGGCCGGGGTCAACAAGGCGAGCGGGCTCGCGCAGGCGCTCGAAGCGCTCGGACTGTCGGCCCACAACGCCGTGGCCGTCGGGGACGCCGAAAACGACCAGGCGTTCCTGCGTGCCTGCGAATGCGGCGTGGCGGTCGCCAACGCATTGCCTTCCCTGAAGGACACCGCCGACTTCGTGACGCGCGCGACTCACGGGGACGGGGTGCAGGAGCTGATCGACGAGCTCGTCGCCTCGGACCTGGCTGCCCGTGAGTCGCGCCTTGCGCGCCATCACGTGCTACTCGGGCACGACATCCGCGGCGAGCCCGTGAGCATGTCCCCCTACGATACCCACCTGCTGCTGCTCGATGCATCTGGCAGCGGCAAGAGCCCGCTCGCCAACGGTGTGCTCGAGCGCCTGGCGCACGAGCGCTACAGCTACTGCATGCTCGATCCGGAGGGCGACTTCGATGCGCTCCCCGGCGCCGTGCTGCTCGGCACGGCAGAGCGCGCACCGAGCACCGATGAGGTACTCGAGCTGCTGGCGAAGCCGCTCGAGAGCGCGCTGGTCAATCTGGCCGCGCTGCC
>DATJSR010000132.1:0-13769 GCA_035504015.1 Steroidobacteraceae bacterium | reverse complement strand
TCCGGTGGTGCTCAATGCTGCCAACGAAATCGCGGTCGGCGCGTTCCTGGAGGGTCGATTGAACTTTCCCGATATCGCAACGGTCATTGAACGAGTAATCACAACAGCCGCAGTGGGGGCAGTCCGCAATCTGGATGATGTGCTGCAGGCGGATGGTGAGGCGAGGCGTGCCGCCGGAGAGTGGTGCGGGCGCCACCAGAGCGGCGCGCAGAGCGCGTACGCCTGAGGTGGCCGGCCAATCGCCGTCACCCATGCCCCCGTTGCTCACCGAGTTCTCCGACGAGGTTTTCCGAACTGCGCGCACCAGCGCTGGCCGTGCGCCGCCCGGGGGGCGCCAGCCGGCCGTGCGCTGTGGCTGGCCGCGGCAGCGGTTGAATAACACTTTTTAATAGTTTCGATTGGGCGGTCCCGAATGATGCGTCATGCCCTGGTGGCTTCTTTTGTCATGCTTACCTGTGCCGTCACGGCGCTTGCACAGGAACACGCACCCGGGGGCGCGTCCCAGGCACCCGCATCGAGCGGCACGTCGAGCGAGGGGCCGACGCCGGCGCCTCCCGGGACGCCGGCTGCGCCGGCGGCCGCCAGCTCCCAGGGCCCGGCCGCCAGCCCCCAGGGCACGGCCGCCAGGAGCCCGTCGGCACGGACACCCGCCCCTGCGGCCGCTGCCGTGAGCACTGGCCCGGCGAATTTCACGGTCGGAGACATCCGCATCGAGGGCCTGCAGCGCATCTCCGAAGGCACCGTCTTCAACTACTTGCCCGTGAACATCGGCGACAAGCTCACTCCGCAGCGCGTGCGCGAGGCGGTGCGCGCGCTCTACAACACCGGATTCTTCCGCGACGTGCAGCTGCGACGCGAGGGCAACACGCTCCTGGTGGTCGTGCTCGAGCGGCCCTCGATCGAGAGCTTCGAGATCACCGGCAACAAGGACATCAAGACCGAGGACCTGCAGAAGTCCCTGCGTAACGTCGGACTCGCCGCCGGCAAGACCTTCGACCGCTCGGTGCTCGAGGACGTGAAGGGCTACCTCACCGATCAGTACTTCAGCCGCGGCAAGTACGCCGTGCGCATCGATGAGAAGGTAGAGGAGGAATCCGGCAATCGCGTGAAGGTGAAGGTCGACATCAAGGAGGGCAAGCGCGCCAAGATCCGCACCATCAACATCGTCGGCAACACCCGTTACAGCGATGCGCAGATCGATGCGGGCTTCGAGCTGCACACGCCCAACTGGCTGTCCTGGTACAAGCAGGACGACCGCTACTCGCGCGAGTCCCTGCAGGGGGATCTCGAGAAGCTGCGCTCCTTCTACATGGATCGCGGCTACGCCAATTTCCAGGTGAACTCCACCCAGGTCGCGATCGCGCCCGAGAAAGACGACATCTACATCACGGTGAACATCGAAGAGGGACAGGTGTTCAAGGTCACCGATGTCAAGCTCGCGGGCACCTTCGTCGTGCCCGAGGCGGAGCTGCGCAAGCTCGTGCTGGTGCAGCCCGGCCAGACCTATTCGCGCAAGGTGATCACCGCCACCCAGGAGCTCATCCAGAACCGGCTCGGTCAGGATGGCTACGCGTTCGCCAAGGTCGACCCCGTCCCCACCACCAACAACGACGCGCACACCGTGGCGCTCACCTTCTTCATCGATCCGGGCAATCGCGTGTACGTGCGCAACATCAGCTTCTCGGGCGTCACCAAGATCAACGACGAGGTGTTGCGCCGGGAGCTGCGCCAGCTCGAGGGCGGCTGGCTCTCGAACGCCTCGCTCGAGCGCTCCAAGCAGCGCATCCAGCGCCTGCCGTACGTGAAGAAGGTCGACTCGGAGACCACACCCGTTCCGGGCTCGCCCGATCAGGTCGACGTGGACTTCAAGATCGAGGAGGGCCCGGGCGCGCAGCTCTCGGGCGGCCTCGGCTACTCCGAGCTGTACAAGCTCACGATCAACGGCAACTACACCGATGCCAACTTTCTCGGCAGCGGCGAGCGTATCTCGGTGGACGCATCCGGCGGCGCCTACAACAAGGTCTTCAGCGTGGCGCAGACCGACCCCTACGCCTCGATCGACGGCCTGGTGCGCACCTACTCGCTGAGCTTTCGCGACATCAGCCAGTTCATCGCCTCATCCTCGCAGTTCTCGACCAAGATCCTGACGGCGGGGGTGAACTTCAGCTACCCGATCAGCGAGTACATGTTCGTGAGCCTGGGCGACAACGTCCAGGACGCACAGCTCGTGACGGTCGAGGGAAGCAGCGCGCTGCAGGCGCAGCAGTGGGTCTCGCAGAACGGCGACTCCTACCACCACCTGGGAGGCTTCGGCAGCGTGTATAACCCGCTGCTCGGCGGCTATGAGACCGAGGCGTATGAGGTCGACGGGACGCGCTTCTACACCGATGAGCTCGTGGCCGGCTGGAGCTACGACTCGCGCAACAAGACGATCTTTGCCGATCGCGGCATGTACACGGTGGTCTCGGTGCTCTACACCCCGCCGGTCGGCAACGTGGACTACTGGAAGGGCAACTTCCAGGTGCTCAAGTACATTCCCCTCTTTGGCCGCTTCACGCTCGCCCTGAATGGGCAGTTCGGCTACGGCAATGGCATCGGCAAGACCACCTCGCTGCCGCCCTATCAGCTGTTCTTCGGCGGCGGCCCTGATTCGGTACGCGGCTTTCGCGAGGGTTTCCTCGGGCCGCGCGACCAGTACGGCAATCCCTACGGCGGCAATGAAAACATCCTCGCGCGCGCCGAGCTCATCATGCCGCTGCCGGACAAGATCCAGGCGAGTGCCCGTGTCGCCCTGTTCTTCGATATGGGAAATGTCTTCTCGACCGGCAAGAGCCCGACGTTCTATGCCCCGCCGCCGCAGTACTCCCTGGGAACGACCCTCATCGGCGCGGTTGGTCAGCAGATCACCTACCACTTCGGCTATGATAATCTGAAGGAGTCTACGGGCATTGCAGTGCAATGGCTGGCGCCGCTCGGCTTGTTCCGGTTCAGCTTTGGATTCCCGCTGAACGCGAAACATGAGATCGACAATGTCACCTGGGGCGACCAGACAGAGCGCTTCCAATTCTCGATCGGCAACGCGTTCTAAGGGGTCTGGAACGCACTTCAATTTCGTAAGATATGCGGCCGGCCAGGCCGTCTAATCGGCCCGCGAGGCCGTGGAGAGGGATAACGTGGTCAAATCGTGGATGTGGGGCTCGGCCGCGGCACTGCTGCTGACGACCGCCCCGGCGTGGGCCGATCTGAAGATCGCTTATGTCAACTTTCAGCAGCTCGCGGCCGAGTCGCCTCAGGCGAAGGTCCTGCAGGATACGATCAAGGCGGAGTTCGGGCCGCGCCAGCGCGAGCTGCAGTCCCAGGCGCAGCTGCTGAAGACGCGTGAGGAAAATCTGCAGAAGAACGCCGCGACGATGACCGATGACCAGCGCTCGCGCGAGGAGAAGAACCTGCGCGACAGCGAGCGCGAGTTCCAGCTCAAGCAGCAGAGTGCGCAGGAAGACTTCAACGCCCGCAAGAACGAGGAGCTCTCGCGCCTGCAGCGCACGCTGATCGAGGAAGTGCGCACCTATGCCCGGGCGCAGGGCTACGATCTGGTGATCGCCGACAGCGTCATCTATTCCACGAGCGCCCTCGACATCACCCCGCAGGTGCTCAAGCAGCTGGAGACGCTCGCCGCCAAGGCGGGCTCGGGCTCCGCGGATGCCGGCACCACCAAGACCGCCTCCAAGCCCACCCCTGGCCACTGATGTGAAGCGTGGGCGGCGGGCACGTCCCTGTGCCTGCGTGCGCCAGGGTCCCGATTAGGCACCCAGCGTGACTGTTTCGCTGGGGGAGCTGGCGGTGCGCTTCGGCTGCGAGCTGCGCGGCGAGCCCGAAGTGCTCGTCGACAGCGTCGGCACGCTCGCACGGGCAAACACCCGCGCGGTCGCCTTCCTCGCCAATCCCCGCTACCGACGCCTCCTCGCGAGCACGCGTGCCGGGGCGGTGGTGCTCGACCGCCGCTCCGCGGCGCACTGTCCCGTCGCGGCGCTCGTGGCCGACAACCCCTATGCCACCTACGCGCGCATCGCCGGCGTGCTGCATCCCCGGCGAACCGCGCCCGCGGGCAGGCACCCGAGCGCGGTGATCGCGGCGGATGCGCGCATCGACCCGAGCGCGCACATCGGCGCCTGTGCCGTCGTCGGCCCGGCCGTCGAGGTCGGGGCACGCGCGGTCGTGGGTCCGCATTGCGTGCTCGAGGAGGGCGTGCAACTCGCCGAGGACGTGGTGCTGGTGGCGCGCGTGACGTTGTGTCGTGGCGTGCGCGTGGGCGCGCGCACGCTGCTGCATCCGGGGGTGGTGATCGGCAGCGACGGATTCGGCTTCGCGCTCGATCGTGACGGCTGGGTCAAGGTGCCGCAGCTCGGGGCGGTGCGTGTCGGGGCGGATGTGGAGATCGGCTCCAACACGACCGTGGACCGGGGTGCCATCGAGGACACCGTCATCGAGGACGATGTGAAGCTCGACAATCTGATCCAGATCGGGCACAACGTGCGCATCGGAGCGCACACCGCCATCGCCGGCTGCACGGGTGTCTCGGGCAGCACCGAGATCGGCTGCCGCTGCCAGATCGGCGGCGCGGTGGCGATCGGCGGGCATCTCAGCATCTGCGACGACGTGCATATCACCGGGACTTCGATGATCAGTCATTCCATCTCCAAGCCCGGGGTGTACTCCTCGGGCATCCCCTTCGAGGAGGCGCACGCCTGGCGCAAGCTGGTCGCGCGCTTCAAGCGCCTCGATGCGCTCTACCAGCGGCTGGAGGTGCTCGAGCGCGCCGCGGGGCAGGATCCTTCCGCCGCGCCTGCAGCGGCGTCCCCGGATGCCGCGGAGCCCGAGGACGGCGCCCATGAGTGAGCCCCTGCAGATGGACATCCACGACATCCTGCGCCGCCTGCCGCACCGCTATCCCTTCCTGCTCGTCGATCGGGTGCTCGAATGCAAGGCGGGCGAGAGCATCCGGGCGCTGAAGAACGTGACCTTCAACGAGCCGTTCTTCTCGGGCCACTTCCCGCACCGTCCGGTGATGCCGGGTGTCATCATCATCGAGGCGCTCGCGCAAGCCGCCGGCATCCTTGCGTTCGTCACCGGCGGCGTCATTCCGGATGCGGACACCAAGTTCTATTTCGTCGGCATCGACAAGGCGCGCTTTCGCAAGCCGGTGATCCCCGGTGATCAGCTCGTGCTCACGGCGAAGGTCGAGCGCAACTTCAAAGGCATCTGGCGCTTCTCCACCGCGGCCTACGTCGGCACCGACGAGGTCGCGAGCGCCGACATGATGGTGGCGCCGGAGGCCTCGCGGTGAGCGAATCATGATCGATCCGCGAGCGGTGGTTTCACCCCGCGCGCAGCTCGCCGCCGATGTCGAGGTCGGCCCCTTCACGATCATCGGAGCCGAGGTGACGATCGGCCCCGGCACCGTCATCGGGCCGCACGCCGTGGTGAAGGGGCCGACGCGCATCGGCGCCGGCAACCGCATCTTTCAGTTCGCCTCGATCGGGGATGCGCCGCAGGACAAGAAATACCGCGACGAGCCGACGCTTCTCACGATCGGCGATCGCAACGTGTTTCGCGAGAGCGTGACGGTCAATCGCGGAACGGTGCAGGCGCAAGGGGTGACGCGCATCGGCAGCGACAATCTGTTTCTCGCCGCAAGCCACGTGGCGCACGACTGCGTGATCGGCGACCGGGTGGTGTTCGCCAACTGTGCCGCCATCGGCGGCCACGTGGAGATCGGGGACTGGGTGCAGCTCGGTGGGCTCTCCGCGGTGCATCAGTTCACGAAGATCGGCGCACACGCCTTCGTCGGCGGCGGGGCGATCGTCACGCGCGATGTGCCCCCCTACCTGATGATCCGGGGCAACCCGGCCGAGCCGCACTCGGTGAATGCGGAAGGCCTCAAGCGGCGCGGCTTCTCCGCCGAGCAGATCCGCAACATCCGCACCGCCTATCGCATCCTCTATCGCTCCGAGCTCAAGCTCGCCGAGGCCGTCGAGCGCCTCACCGCGCTCAGCGCCACCCAGCCCGAGCTGCGTCTCTTCGTGGATTTCATCGGCCGCTCCACGCGCAGCCTCGTGCGCTAGCGGCGCGGGCGAGGCCGTAGCAACCGTGCCGCCGGGATCGCAGGCACTCACGGTCGGCCTGGTGGCCGGGGAGGCCTCGGGCGATCAGCTCGGGGCTGCGCTCATCGAGGCGCTGCGTGCGCAGGCGCCCGAGCTGCACTGCTTCGGGGTGGCCGGACCGCGCATGCGGGCCGCCGGCTGCAGCGCCTGGGCCGATTCGCACGAGCTCGCGGTGATGGGCCTGTTCGAGCCGCTCAAGCACCTGCCGCGGCTGCTGCGGCTGCGCCACCGGCTCGCCGCCCGCTTTCGGTCCGAGCGCCCGGATGTCTTCGTCGGCATCGACGCGCCAGCCTTCAACCTGGGACTTGCGGCCACGTTGCGCGCCGCGGGCCTCGCCACCGTGCAGTACGTGAGTCCGCAGGTGTGGGCCTGGCGTCAGGGCCGCGTGCGCGAGATCGCCAGAGCCTGCGACCTGGTGCTGTGTCTGCTACCCTTCGAGGCCGAGTTCTATGCTCGGCATGGCGTGCAGGCATCGTTCGTGGGGCATCCGCTCGCCGATCAGATTCCGCTCACCGTCGACCGCGCGACCGCGCGCGCCGCGCTCGGCATTCCCGCCGGCGCGCCGCTTCTCGCGCTGTTGCCCGGCAGCCGCCTCGGCGAGGTCGAGCGACTCGGGGAGGATTTCCTCCGCGCGGCGCGCTGGGTGCGCGAGCGGCGCCCGAGCCTCGAGGTCATCGCCCCCATGGCCTCGGCCGCGGTGCGCGCCGTGTTCGAGCGCCAGCTCGCGCGCACCGACACGCCGGGCGTGCGCCTGCTCGATGCAGCCGCCCAGCCAGTGCTCGCCGCCGCCGATGCGGCGCTCGTCGCCTCCGGCACGGCAACCCTCGAGACGCTGCTCAGCAAGTGCCCGATGGTCGTCGCCTACCGCTTCGGCGCCCTCACGGCGTTCGCCATCCGGCGCCTGGGGCTGGTCAAAGTGCCGTATTTCTCGCAGCCCAACCTGCTGCTGGGGCGTGCCTTCGTGCCGGAATTCTTCCAGGAGGCGGCAACCCCGCAGGCACTCGGGGCCGCCGTGCTCGAGCAGCTCGAGAGCCCCGAGCACCGCGCCGAGCTCGAGCAGCTCTTCACCGAGGTGCATCGGCAGCTGCGCCGCGGTGGCGCCGAGCGGGCCGCGGAGGCGATCCTGGCGCTGCGTGCCCTGCACACCCGGGAGGCCAGCGCGTGAGCGCAGATGGCCGGCCGGATTCGCCGCGGCAGGGACGCCGGGCGCATCGCGTCAGGCTGCGGCGGCGTCCCGCACCGAGAGCCTGCGGTGCAGCCGCTCCGGTGCGACTCGCAGGTCTCGATGAGGCGGGCCGCGGCCCGCTCGCCGGCCCGGTCGTTGCCGCGGCCGTCATCCTGCACCCGGGCGGCTGGATCCGCGGGGTGACCGATTCCAAGCTCCTGACGCCCGAGGCTCGAGCGGCGCTCGCCCCGCGCATCCGCGCTCGCTCGCTCGCCTGGGCGGTGGCGTGGGCCGATCCCGAGGAGATCGACTCGCTCAACATCCTGCAGGCGACGCTGCTTGCCATGCGTCGTGCGCTGCTCGCACTGCCGGTGTGCCCCACGCACGTGCAGGTGGACGGCAACTGCCTGCCCGTGCTCGGCGACCTCGTGCCCGGGTGCCACGTCGAGGCCGTGGTCGGCGGGGATCGTTGCGTCGCGGCAATCAGTGCCGCCTCGATCCTCGCCAAGACGTGCCGGGACGCGATGATGGTGAGCTTCGATGGCTGTTATCCAGGCTTCGACTTCGCGACCCACAAGGGTTACGCCACCCCGGCGCACCTGGCGGCGCTGCGCGAGCGCGAGCCCTCGCCGCTGCACCGTCGCTCCTTCGCGCCCGTGCGCGAGGATCCGCAGCTGTGCATGGCCTTCGACGAGGACCCCGACGCGATCGCGCCGGTGATATACGATCCGGAGCTGCCCTGAAGGCCCCGCCGATGTCCGTAGACTTCGTTCACTTGCGATTGCACACGGAGTACTCGCTCGTCGACAGCGTGGTGCGCGTGCCCGCGCTCATGGAAGCGGTCGCCGCCGCGCAGATGCCGGCGGTCGCGCTCACCGACCAGTCGAACCTGTTCGCGATGGTGAAGTTCTATCGCGCGGCGCTCGAGCTGGGCATCAAGCCGATCGTGGGTGTCGATCTGGCGGTGGCCGAGGAGAGCGAGCGCCAGCACAGCTCGCGCCTCACGCTGCTGTGTCAGTCGCAGACGGGCTATCGCAACATCACGCGCCTGCTCTCGCGCGCCTATCTCGAGGGACAGCAGCGCGGCACGCCCCGCATCGATCGCCGCTGGCTCTGCGCGGCGCAGCTCGAGGGACTCGTCGCGCTGTCCGGCGCGGGTGAGGGTGATGTGGGGCGCGCACTGCTCAATGGGCGCGAGGCCGAGGCGGCGCGTGCCCTCGACGCCTGGCTGCAGCTCTTCGACGGTCGCTACTACCTCGAGCTGCAGCGGCTCGGGCGCCCCGAGGACGAGGCGCACATCGCCGCCGCCGTGGCGCTCGCCGCGCGCCGCGGTGTGCCGCTCGTTGCCACCAACGACGTGCGCTTTCTCTCGCCGGCCGATTTCGAGGCACACGAGGCGCGCGTGTGCATCCAGGAGGGCTCGCTGCTCGCCGATCCCACGCGCCGCCGCCGCTACAGCGCGCAGCAGTACCTGCGTACCCCGGCGCAGATGGCCGCGCTGTTCGCCGATGTGCCGGAGGCCCTGAGCAACAGCGTCGAGATCGCGCGCCGCTGCAACCTCGTGCTCAAGCTCGGAGAGGCACGCCTGCCCGAGTATCCGGTGCCGGCGGGCAGCAGTGCGGCACAGTTCCTGCGCGATTCGGCGCGCGCGGGCCTCGACAGGCGCCTCGCCGCAGGCAGCGCCGTCGCCGCGCGCGAGCGCTACTACGAGCGACTCGCGAGCGAGCTCGACGTCATCTGCCAGATGGGCTTCGCCGGGTATTTTCTCATCGTCGCGGACTTCATCCGCTGGGCGCGCGAGAATGACGTGCCGGTCGGGCCCGGGCGCGGCTCGGGCGCAGGCTCGCTCGTCGCCTATGCCCTGGCGATCACCGATCTCGACCCGCTCCACTACGATCTGCTGTTCGAGCGCTTCTTGAATCCCGAGCGCGTCTCGATGCCGGACTTCGACGTGGATTTCTGCATGGATGGACGCGATCGGGTCATCGAGTACGTCGCGCAGAAGTACGGCCGCGAGCGCGTCTCGCAGATCATCACCTACGGAACCATGGCGGCCAAGGCCGTGGTGCGCGATGTGGGCCGGGTCCTCGGCATGAGCTACGGTTTCGTCGATCGCATCGCCAAGCTGATCCCCTTCGAGCTCGGCATCACCCTCGATGATGCGCTCGAGAAGGAGCCCGAGCTCAAGCGTCTGTACGCAGCCGAGGAGGAGATCAAGAACCTCATCGATCTGGCACGCTCGCTCGAGGGGCTCACGCGCAGCGCGGGCACCCATGCGGGCGGCGTGGTGATCGCCCCGAGCGTGCTCACCGACTTCGCCCCGCTCTACTGCGAGCCGGGTGCGGCAAGCGTCGTGACCCAGTTCGACAAGGACGATGTCGAGGCGGCGGGCCTGGTGAAGTTCGACTTCCTCGGGCTGCGCACGCTCACGATCATCGAGCACGCGACGCGCATCATCAATCGAGCGCGCGCGGTACGCGAGGAGCCCGAGCTGCAGGTCGCGGCGCTGCGCATGGACGACCCCGCCACCTACGCGCTGCTCAAGAGCGGGCGCACCACCGCCGTCTTCCAGCTCGAATCGCGCGGCATGAAGGACCTGATCCGCCGCCTGCAGCCCGACTGCTTCGAGGACATCGTCGCGATCAACGCGCTGTTTCGCCCCGGACCGCTGCAATCGGGCATGGTGGATGACTTCATCAACCGCAAGCACGGTCGCAGCGAGGGGCCGATCGACTACCTGCACCCGAAACTGAAGCCGGTGCTCGCCCCGACCTACGGCGTCATCCTCTACCAGGAGCAGGTGATGCAGATCGCGCAGGTGCTCGCCGGCTACACGCTCGGCGGCGCCGACCTGCTGCGCCGGGCCATGGGCAAGAAGAAGCCCGAGGAGATGGCGAAGCAGCGCTCGGTGTTCATCGGCGGGGCGGTGGCGCGCGGTGTCGAGCAGTCCGCCGCCGCGCACATCTTCGATCTGATGGAGAAGTTCGCCGGCTACGGCTTCAACAAGAGCCACTCGGCCGCCTACGCACTGCTCTCCTATCAGACTGCGTATCTGAAGGCGCATCACCCGGCGGCCTTCATGGCCGGGGTGCTCTCCGCCGACCTCGATCACACCGACAAAGTCGTGATGCTGATCGAGGAATGCAAGCAGCTGGGGCTCACCGTTCTCGTCCCGGACGTGAATGCCTCGCGGCATCAGTTCGAGGTGGCCGATGAGCGCACGATCCGCTACGGGCTGGGAGCCATCAAGGGGGTGGGGGAGGGCGCCATCGAGTCGCTCATCGAGGAGCGCGAGGCGCGCGGCGCTTTCGCAAGTCTCGAGGACCTGTGCCGGCGCATGGATCTGCAGAAGCTCAACCGCCGGCTGCTCGAGGCGCTCATTCGCTCCGGGAGCATGGACCGCCTCGGCCCCAACCGCGCCACGCTGATGCAGCGTCTGCCTGCGGCCATGCAGCTCGGGGACCAGAGCTCGAGGGCGAGCGCCGCCGGACAGGACGACCTCTTCGGGCTCTCCGCCGCCGCCGCACCGCTCGCGAGCAGCGTGGCCTGCCATGCGCCGCCGCCGCTGCCCGAGTGGCCCGAGCCGATGCGCCTTGCGGGTGAGCGCGAGACGCTGGGGCTGTATCTCACGGGACACCCGATCGACCGCTTCGAGAGCGACCTGGCGCGGCTCGTCTCCGCGCGCATCGGCGATCTGGTGAGCGAGCGGCCGCTGCACGCCGAGTCCAGCCGCGGCTTCCTCCCCGGGCGTCCCGCCACCGTGGCGGGGCTCATCGATGAGATCCGCAAGCGCGGCCAGCGCACGAGCCTGGTGCTCGATGATCGCTCCGGGCGGCTCGAGGTGACGCTCTTCGATGAGATCTACCAGCAGTATCGCGACCTCATCGCCAAGGATGCGGTGGTGCTGATCGAGGGCATGCTGCGCTTCGATGAGTTCAGCGACGGCTGGCGGCTGGCCGCCCGCCGCATCACCGATCTGCACCAGGTGCGTGAGCGCGAGGCGCGGCGCCTGCTGCTGCGCTGGCCGCGCCAGTGCGAGCCCGCCGCGCTCGGTGCGCGCCTCGCGGACATCCTGCGTCCCTGGCGTGGCGGGGGCTGCGCCATCACCGTGCATTACAGCGCCAACGGGGCTGCCTGCGCGCTCAATCTCGCGCCGGAGTGGAACGTACGCCCCGGGCGCGAGCTCATCGAGCAGCTCGAGACGCTGGTCGGGCCGGCCGGGCTCAAGCTGCTCTATGGCGCTCCGCCCAGCGCCACCCACGGGCCGAGCGCGGGCGCAGCCGGGGCGCGCTGAGTTGCGCGCCAGCCACGCTCACCCGTAACCTCCCCGCTCCGCTTCCGAGGGAATCGAATCCAAGCCTTATGGCCGTCGCCTTTCTCGACTTCGAACAGCCGATCGCCGAGCTCGAAGCCAAGATCGAGGAGCTGAAGCACGTCAACTCCGATTCCGAGGTCAACATTCAGGACGAGATCGGGCGCCTGCAGGCGAAGAGCCGGCAGCTGACCGTCAGCATCTTTGCAAGCCTCACGCCCTGGCAGATCACGCAGCTCGCGCGCCACCCGCAGCGCCCCTATACCCTGGATTACGTCGCCGCCCTGTGCAGCGAGTTCCACGAGCTGCACGGGGATCGCATGTTCGCCGACGACCTGGCGATCGTCGGGGGCCTGGCGCGGCTCGAGGGCCGCACGGTGATGGTGATCGGGCACCAGAAGGGCCGCGACACCAAGGAGCGCGTGCGGCGCAACTACGGCATGCCCAAGCCCGAAGGCTATCGCAAGGCGCTGCGGCTGATGCGCCTCGCCGAGCGCTTCCATCTGCCGCTCGTCACCTTCATCGACACGCCGGGCGCCTATCCGGGCCTCGGCGCCGAGGAGCGCGGCCAGAGCGAGGCGATCGCGCGCAACCTGTTCGAGATGAGCGTGCTCAGCGTGCCGATCGTCGCCGTCGTCATCGGCGAGGGTGGCTCCGGCGGTGCGCTCGCGATCGGGGTGTGCGACCGCCTGCTGATGCTCCAGTACAGCACCTACTCGGTGATCTCGCCCGAGTCGTGCTCGTCGATCCTCTGGAAGAGCACCGACAAGAAGGAGCTCGCGGCCGAGGCGCTGGGGCTCACGGCACCGCGGCTGCGCCAGCTCGGCCTCGTCGATGAGGTGCTCGAGGAGCCCCTGGGCGGCGCGCACCGCGATCCGGCCAGCATGGCCGCCGCACTCAAGGCGGCGCTGGTGCGGCATCTCGATGAGCTCGATAGGCTCTCGACCGAGGAGCTGCGCACCCAGCGCAGCGCGAAGATAGCCTCCTACGGCATCTTCACCGAGGAGCCGGGCACGTGAGCGAGGACGCGCCCTCCTTCGAGCGGCGCGTCCTGACGAGTCTCGCCGCCGCTCTCGCCGATCAGCGCCGAGCAGGGCTGTGCGTCGCCTTCAGCGGCGGGGTGGATTCCACGGCGCTGCTCACCGTGCTCGCGCGCTCGCCCCTGCGCGGGCAGCTGCGGGCGCTGCACGTGAATCACGGCCTGCGTCCGCGCGCACCCGCCTGGTCGCGCCACTGCCAGCGCGTGGCGCGATCCCTGCGCGTGCCATTCGAGCTCATCGAGCTCGCCGGGGTGGCCCCCGCGGGTGCCTCCCCCGAAGCCGCGGCACGCGAGGCGCGCTACCGCGCGCTCGCGCAGGCGCTCGCGCCTGCCGAGGTGCTGCTCACGGGCCAGCATGCCGATGATCAGCTCGAGACGGTGCTGCTGCAGCTGCTGCGCGGGGCAGGGGTTGCGGGGATCGCCGCCATGCCGGCGCGCGCGGCCTTTGCGCACGGCCTGCTGGTGCGCCCGCTGCTCGGCTTCACGCGCGCGCAGATCCTCGCCTACGCGCGCGCGCGCTCACTCGCCTGGGTGGAGGATGACAGCAACGCCGATGAGCGCTACGACCGCAATTACCTGCGCCGGCGCGTGCTGCCGCTCATTCTCGGGCGCTGGCCGCAGGCGGCGCGTACCGTCGCGCGCTCGGCGCGCCATGCCGCCGAGGCGCAGGGGCTGCTCGATGAGCTGGCGCGCGCGGCGGTCGAGCGGGCCGCCATCGGCGCGGCACTCGATGTGCGTCGCCTGCGCGCGCTCAGCCAAGCGCAGCGGCGCAACGCGCTGCGCTACTGGATCGCCGCCGCCGGTTTTGCCTTGCCCGATGCGGCCCGGCTCGCCGAGCTTGCAGGGCCGGTGCTGGGCGCGCGCCGCGATGCCCACCCCTGGGTGGGCTGGGGCACCGTGCGCGCCGAGCGCCACACCGACCAGCTGCGCCTCTCGGGCGCGCGCACGGCACTGGCGCTTGCGCCCACCGCATGGCGGCTGCAACGAGGCGTCGGCACGCTCGAGCTGCCAGCGGGGCTCGGCCGCCTGGAGATCGTGCGCGATGGACGCGGGCCGCTCGATCTACAGGCCCTGCCGCGCGAGCTCACCGTG
>DATJSR010000131.1:0-20746 GCA_035504015.1 Steroidobacteraceae bacterium | reverse complement strand
GAGCGTCTGCCCATCGATGGTGAAGCAGAAGGGGCAGCCCGCCTCGTCCATGCGCGCGTAGCGCTTGCCGATCGCCTGCTTGGCATCGTGCTCGATGAGCCCGCGCCGCCACAGATGCCGCTTCACCTCGGTGTGCAGCTTCTCGCTGATCTCGGGCATCCCGTCCTTGTTGACGAGCGGGAAGATGGCGGCCTTGATCGGCGCCAGGCGCGGTGAGAGCAGCAGCAGCTCGGGGCTCGCGCGGCTCGTATCGTGCTTGTATGCCTCGCACAGCACCGCCAGCACCCCGCGGTCGAGCCCGGCGGAGGGCTCGATGACGTGCGGCAGATAGCGCTCGCCGCGGTGCGAGCCATTCGGCAACTGCTCGCCGCGTTCGGCGTCGAAGTACTCGAGCGAGGTCCGTGCGTGCTGCTGATGCTGCGCCAGGTCGAAATCGGCGCGATGGGCGATGCCTTCGAGCTCGCCGAAATCGGGCGCCGTGAACGGAAAGCGATACTCCACGTCGCTGGTGCCGGCGCCCTCGCGCGCATAGTGGGCGAGCTCATCGGCGCCGTGCTCGCGCAGCTGCAGGTTCTCGCCGGCAAGGCCCAGCTCCTGCCACCAGCGCATGCGCTGCTCGCGCCAGAAGGCGTACCACTCGCGGGCCTCGCTCGGATGACAGAAGAACTCGATCTCCATCTGCTCGAACTCACGGCTGCGGAAGGTGAAGTTGCGCGGTGTCACCTCGTTGCGAAACGCCTTGCCGACCTGCGCGATGCCGAAGGGCAGCTTCACACGCGTGGTGTCCACCACGTTCTTGAATTGCACG
Organism: Steroidobacteraceae bacterium; assembly: GCA_035504015.1. Lineage (GTDB taxonomy): Bacteria > Pseudomonadota > Gammaproteobacteria > Steroidobacterales > Steroidobacteraceae > JASHUC01. The sequence continues at coordinate 19,938 of DATJSR010000131.1, read as the reverse complement.
AAGATGCCCTGCGCGGTCTCCGGACGCAGGTAGGCCACGTCGTCCTCGGTCGCGGTCGCGCCGACGTAGGTTTTGAACATGAGATTGAAGGCCCGGGGCTCGGTGAGCGTGCCCGGCTCGCTCGCATCGGGCGCGACCACGCGGGGCCACTGCTCGCGCGGCAGCGCCGCGAACACCAGCGTGCGTACCTCGCCGAACGCCTTTTCCGCACGCTTGCGCTGGCGCTGCTCGCTCGGCGTGTCGCTCACGTAGGCGAACAGTGGGCGGTCGGCCCGGTCGGCGCCCGCGGGCGCGAACACCAGCAGGTGATCGAAGCGATAGCGCTGCTTGGTGTCGCGGCAATCGACCATCGGATCGCTGAAGCCGGCGAGGTGTCCGCTCGCCTCCCAGACCTTCGGATGCTGGATGATGCTCGTATCGAGCGGCACGATGCGCACCGGTTCGCCGTTCGGGCCGCGCGCACCCCCGCAAGGGTTGAGCACGACGTCCTCCCACCAGGCATCGCGCAGGTTCTTCTTCAGCTGCGCCCCGAGGGGACCGTAATCCCAGAAGCCGTTCAGGCCACCATAGATCTCGGAGGCCTGGTAAATGAATCCGCGGCGCTTGGCGAGCGCCATGATCTTGTCCATCGGCTTGTCGGGCACGTTGCTACTTTCCGCAAGAGGGCACGGCGAGCGTGCTCGGGCCGCGAGGTTAACCCAAGGAAGCTGCCTCGAGCCATCCGCACGCGCCCGCCGCGGGCGATTCAGCCGCGCAGGCTGTCGTAGGCGCGCTCGAGCAGGCTCTTGTCGGTTCGCAATCGGTGCTTCGCCACGCGATGCGAGGGGGTATGCGGCAGCGCCTCGGCGAGGGTCACGTAGCGCGGCACCTTCATGGGCGCGAGGCGCTCGCGGCACCAGGCGATGAGCTCGCGCGGGGCGAGCGTGCCGTCCTTGAGCACCACCACCACCAGAATCTCCTCCTCCCCGAGCTCGGAGGGCACACCGATCGCGGCCGCCTCGCTCACCTGCGGGTGATCGGAGATGATGCGGTCGAGCTCGGCCCCGGAGATGTTCTCGCCGCGGCGGCGAATGATGTCCTTCTTGCGTGCAATGAAATAGAAGTAGCCGTCCGGGTCGCGCCGCACCAGATCGCCGGTGAGGAACCACCCGTCCCGAAAGGCCGCGGCGGTCTGCGCCGGATCGTGCAGATACTCCTTGAACAGCATCGGCGTGCGCACCACCAGCTCGCCGACGCCCCCGTCGGCAACGGGGCGGCCGTCCTCATCGAGCACGCGGAGCTGCGAGAACTCGCCGGGGTAGTTCGGGTGCACCGCGGAACGGCCGATGCTGCCGGCCTTGTGCGGCCCGGAAAAGGGATTGCAGCACGCGCCCGGAATCTCCGTCATGCCGTAGCCCTCGATGAGCGTCGGCACGTGGAACTCCGCGGGAAACACCTGGTGCATGCGTTCGCTGATCGGGCCGCCGTAGAGCTTGCGGATGCGATGTGCGGGATCGAACTCCGAGCGCGGGCGGTTCATGAGGATGTTGCCGACGGCCGCGAGGAAGTTGAACTCCGTGGCGCCGCTCTCGGCGGCGAGGTGCCAGAACTGCGAGGCGCTGAAGCGTGCCGTGGTAATGAGCGCGCCGCCGGCGGCAATCGCGCCGCCGAGCGAATAAAAGAGTGCGTTGATATGAAAGAACGGCATGACGGTGAGCAGCCGCTCGGTCGGCTGCAGCTGCATGCGCGCGACGAAGCCCTCGGCGGCGAGGATGTAGGTGCGGTGCGTGTGCACCACGCCCTTGGGAAACCCCGTGGTGCCGGAGGTGTAGATCACCACGAGAGGATCCTCGCTCCGCGGGGCAGCACGCTGCGCGGTCTGGGTGGGCCGCGCACCGGCAGCGCCGCTCGCCGTCGCTGCCTGCCGCAGAGCCTGCAGCACTTCGGGCGCATCCGCGGCATCGATGCCGAGCCCCGCGAGGCTTACACACGCGGCGGCCTGCGGCAGCGCACGCGCCACCGGCGCGACACGCTCGGCATCCGCGGCCTGCGCCAGCACCAGCGAGGGACGCGCATGCCCGATGAGGTACTGCAGATCCTCCTGGGTCGCCGCCGGGTTGAGCGGCACGTACACCGCCCCGAGCCGCGCCGCCGCCAGGAACACGAGCACGCCAATGTCGGAGTTCGCCGCAAGCAGTGCGATCGGCTCGCCCGCGCGTGAGCCATTCGCTGCCAGCACCTCCGCCATCAGGCGGCTGCCCTCCTCGAGCTGCGCGTAGCTCCAGCGGCGCTCCTCGAAGCACAGCGCGAGCGCTTCGGGGCACGCGTGTGCGCGCGCCCCCAGGAAGGAGGGCACGGTGCCATCGTGCGCCGCATAGCGCGCGAGCACCTCCGCGGGTGTGAGCGGCGCGGGCTCGCTCACGCGGCGGGGGCCTTGCGGCGCAGCCGAAAATCGTACTGCGCCGTACAGTACGGCTCGGCCATCGTCTCGCCGGTCGGCGCGCGTCCGGCAGGATGGCGCTCGAAGGTGACGACGAGCGAGTCCTTCAGGCCGAAGACGGTGTCCGAATCGATGTAGGGACTCTCGGCCACGAACAGGTGCGTGGTGACCGGCTCGTAGCCTTGCGCCGAGACGATCATATGGATGTGCCCGGGACGATAGGGGTGTCGTCCCGTTGCGCGCAGCATGTCCCCGACGGGGCCGTCGGTGGGCACGGGGTAATAGTTCGGTCGGATCGAGCGAAACCAGTAACGGCCCGCCCCGTCCGTGCGAATCTTGCCACGCGCGCGCATCTCGGTCTGCCCGGGCAGCTGCATGTCGTAGTTGCCCTCGCCGTCGCCGGACCAGATATCGAGCAGCGCACCGGCGATCGGTCGGCCCTCTACATCGAGCACGCGTCCCGAGTAGAACGTTGGCTCGCCGCGCACCCCTTGCGCGAGGTTGCTGCCGAGGGGCAGCTCGGGCGCGCCTTCCCAATAGTAGGGGCCGAGCACGGTGGACTCGGCCGAGCCGTGCTCGCTCGGGTGATTGAGCGTGATGGTGAGGATCGAGGCGCCGAGCGTATCCGAGAGCAGGATGAACTCCTGGCGCTTGTCGGTGCAGGTCTTGCCGACCGCGGTCAGAAACTGGATCGCGTTCAGCCACTCGGTCTCGGTGAGCCGCACCTCACGGATGAAGTCGTGCAGGTGCGTCACCAGCGAGGTGAGCACCTGCTTGAGGCGCGGATCGCGGCACTCGGCCATGCGGTCGATCACGGCCTGGGTGATGTTGCTCGAGTCGAATTCGCTCATCGTGTCTCCCCCTCTGGGCGCCTCAGGCTGCGGTGAGTCCTCCGTCGATGACGAGGACGTGACCGGTGACGTAGGAAGCCGAATCCGAGCACAGCCACAGGATCGCTCCGGCGATCTCCGCGGGCTGCGCAATCCGACCCATGGGAACGCTCGCCGCGATCGCCGCCAGCGGCACGTGCCCGTCGACCATCCGGTGCAGCAGTCCGGTGTCGACCGGACCGGGCGCAATGGCGTTCACACGGATGCCGGCGCCAGCCAGCTCGAGCGCCGTGGCACGCGTGAGTCCGACGATGCCGTGCTTGCTCGCGGTGTAGAGCGCGATGTTGGCGATGCCGCTGACCCCGGCGGTCGAGGCGGTATTGACGATCGCCCCCGCACCGTAGGCGCGCATGTGGCGGATCTGATGCTTGAGCCCATGCCATACGCCTTTGAGATTGGTGCCGATGACGTGCTCGAAGTCGGCGGCGGTCGCCTCCTCGACCGGACCGAAGCGACCCTCGGTGCCGGCGTTGTTGACGGCGGCATGGATGCGCCCGAAGCGCGCCTGTGCCTGCTCCATCACGGCCTGCACCTGCTCCTCGCGACGCACATCGGTCTCGATGAACAGCGCCGCCGGCGCGCCTGCGTGCGCAAGCTCCGCCTCGAGCGAGCGGCCCTCCTCGGGGCCGAGGCCGGCGATGACGACGCGCGCGCCCGCGGCGGCAAAAGCGAGTGCGCTCGCTCGGCCGATACCGCTGGTCCCGCCCAGGATGACCACCGTACGATCGGAAAAATCCCTCAGCGACATGCTCGGCCGGTGCCTCTTCCTCGCCTCGAAGCGACTGTAGTCGCGGCGCGACAGCGCAGCAAGCCGCCGCGCCGCGCCACGGGAGCTTGCGGCCGCTCTGGCATAATTTACGCAACCTCAACGTCGGGATGTCATGCCATGCCCCCACCGTATCGCGCCGACCAGGTTGGAAGCCTGCTGCGTCCGGCGACACTGATGGCGGCGCGTCAGGAGGCGCGGGCTGGCCGCCTCTCACCCGAGGCACTGCGGGCGCAGGAGGATGGGGCCATCCGCGAGATCGTCGCCCGCCAGGAGTCGATCGGCTTGCCGGCGGTCACCGACGGTGAGTTTCGCCGCGCCTACTGGCACCTCGATTTCTTGAGTCAGCTCGAGGGGGTGACGCTGCGCGAGAATCCGGGACCGAAGTTCGGGGGCACCGCGGAGCAGCCGCCCATCGCAACCGTTACGGGGCGCGTGCGCTATGCGCGCCCGATCATGGTCGAGGACTTTCGCTTCCTGCACTCAGTGGCGCACGCCACGCCCAAGCTCACCATCCCATCCCCCTCGATGCTGCATCTGCGTGGAGGGCGCAACGCGGTCTCCCGCCAGGTCTACCCCGAGCTCGATGCCTTCTGGGACGACGTGGCGCGCGCGTACACACAGGCGATCGCCGCGTTCGCCGAGGCCGGTTGCCGCTACCTGCAGCTCGATGACGTGGGCTTCGCTTACCTCGCGGATCAGCGCTTTCGCGAGAGCTGTCGGCGCAACGGCGATGATCCCGAGCAGCTTCCGCAGCGCTACGTCGAGACGATCAACGCGGCGCTCGCGGGACGACCGAGCGGACTCAGCGTGACGCTGCACACCTGTCATGGCAACTTCCGCAGCGCCTGGGCAACCGAGGGAGGATACGATGCGATCGCGGAGACGCTGTTCCAGGCGGACATCGACGGATTCTTCATGGAGTTCGACTCCGACCGCTCGGGCGGCTTCGAGCCCCTGAGGTTCCTGCCCCGCGACAAGCAAGTAGTGCTCGGGCTGGTCACCACCAAGGTGGGACAGATCGAGAGCGAGACGGAGGTGCTGCGCAGAATCGAGGCGGCGACGCGCTTCGTGCCGCTCGAGAACCTCTGCCTCTCGCCCCAGTGCGGCTTTGCGAGCACGGAAGGCGGCAACAAGCTCTCCGAAGAGGATCAGTGGCGCAAGCTCGAGCTCATCGTGCGTATTGCCCGCCAAGTGTGGGGCAGCGAGCGCTAGCCGCGCAGCGGGGTGCAAAATTGCTCCGCGGACCGGCCTACTTTACAGAGAGTGCGGCGCGCCACGGCGCCCGCGAAACGCACGACCACTTGATTAAGCGGATCGCCAGCGTGCACTTGGCAGGCGCTGCACCGCGCTCGGCAGCTGGCACGTCAGTTGCATCCCCTCCTCTCAGGCCGACAGTGGGGAGACGGTAAGTTCATGCTGATGCAACTGCACGAGAGTCGGGTGACCCTGCGCGATGTGGTCGCAGCTGTGAGCGGACTGACGCAGGACGAAGAAGAGGCGGCAGCCGTCATCAATCACATGCTGAGCTCCGAGCGCATCGCCTTTGCGAACCGCCCGCGGCGAGGTGAGCTCGAGTACTGGCTAGCCTGAGGGCCGCGACCCAGATCGCGCCGCCGGTCACCAGCCGCGCGCGGGGCGCCTCAGCCCGCGGCCTGCACGGTGATGCGTCCGTGGGTCACGGCCACGTGATCGCGCAGGTGCTCGCGGCGCCAATCATCGAAGGCCGCGAGCCGCAGGTCCGCTGGCAGCGCACGCCAGGAAGGCTGCTGTAGATACCGCCAGACATACTCGCGCAGATATCCGGCCGCCTCGACCCGATCGAGATCCGCAAAGTACGGCGACACCGGTGCGCCTTTGCCGCGCGTAAGTTGGCGGAATGCGCTCACCGCCATGCGCCGCGCGCGCACCTCCTCGTCGAAGGATGCCAGCCGCACCCCAAGCGGCAGCGTGTCCTCATCGCTCTGGGTGGCCGCCTGCGCCGCTCGCGTGTAGAGATACACGGTCCACAGCGCGCGCTCGGCGGCAGGCGTCGCCGGGTCCCAGAGGATCGCGATGCGTTCATGGGACTGCTCGGGCGAAGGCTCAGGCGCCGCATGCGCGATCACGGTGCCGAGTGCCGACATCACTTCCCCGCGGCTTACCTGCCCGTCCTCCTCGAAGCCGCGCTCCACATCGAGCCGCAGGACATACAGTCGCCCGCGCGCGGCCGTGAGCCAGAGGTAGCACCGCCAGAGCGAGACCGCGGCATGATCCGGGGCGAGCTCGGCCTCGCGCGCCGGCAGCAGGCCGAGCTTGACCGTGCGCTCGCTCAGCAGCTGCGTGTGCACGGTCTGGTGCAGGTCGCGCACGAGCCGGCGCATCTCCTTGTGAAGCGCCGCCGAGTCGCTGCCGTCCGCAAGCGCCGCGCCGAGCTCGACCACATCGACATCGAGCGACAGACCCGCCGCGCGATACGCGAACGAGAAGCCAGGGCGGGCGTCCGCTCGGCTGCGCTGCCCCATGAACTCGAGCGGCCCGATATCCTGCGGCAGCGCGAGGCCGGAGCCGTCCGCGCCCGGGGCGCGGACGGGCTGTAACAGCGCGAGCCACGCGCCCGCGAGCGCCGCGAGGCACGCACCGCGAGTCCTCGCGCGCACCGCCCCGCGGCGCGCGGTGCCCGTGCGGCGCGCACGCGCCGCGGCCAGTCTCTGGATGATGTCAAATGGGTTCGCCTGCAAGTCTTTTTGCCTCGCTCTCGAGAGCGATGTGTTTGGATCGGCGCCAGGCAGTGGTGCAATGCGCGTGCCGGCGCGCACTTTGTCGCCCCGCGGCAATCACTTAAGCTGCGCGTGCGGGGCCGCCCCGACGCGCATCTGTCAAGCTGACCGACGCCGCCGCGCGTGGGTCGTGGCACACGGGAGCGCGCACACCGCTCGATGGCTCGGAGTGCTATGCATGCTTTGGCTGAAGGCGCTGCACATCGTGTTCGTGGTCACCTGGTTCGCCGGGCTGTTCTATCTGCCGCGCCTGTTCGTCTATCACGCGAGCGCGCGCGATCCTGAGATGCAGCGGCTCTTCGCCACCATGGAGCGGCGGCTGTTCGCCATCATGACGATCGGCGCGGTGCTCGCCGTCGCCTTCGGCATCGCCATGGTCGCGGCGGCGCCGGCCTACCTCGGCTTCGGCTGGCTGCACGTGAAGCTGCTGCTGGTCGGCGCGCTGATCGCCTACCACATCGGGTGCGCGCGCCTCATGCGCGGGCTGCGCCTGGGGGTCGGTGTGCACTCGGACCGCTGGTACCGGCTCTTCAACGAGGTGCCGGCCGTGCTCCTCATCGCAATCGTCGTCCTCGCCACCGTCAAGCCGTTCTGAGTCAAAACAAGCCGGTGATGCGGCCGCTTTCGTCCACGTCGATCGAGTTCGAGGCGGGCACCTTCGGCAAGCCCGGCATGGTCATCACGTCCCCGCAGATCATGACGATGAACTCGGCGCCCGCGGCGAGGCGTACCTCGCGGACGTTCACGACGTGCCCGCTCGGTGCCCCGCGCAGCTTCGGATCCGTCGAGAAGGAGTACTGCGTCTTCGCCACGCACACCGGGTAGTGCCCGTAGCCGGAATCCTGCAGCTGCTTGATCTGCGCGCGCACCTTGCTGTCGGCGGTGATGTCCGAGGCGTGATAGATCTTGGTGGCGATGCTCTTCATCTTCTGCCACAGCGGCTCGGAATCCTCGTAGACGAATTTGAAGTGGTTCGGCTCGGCCGCAAGGCGCACCACTTCCTCGGCGATCTCGACTGCACCGGCACCGCCCTGCGCGAAGTGCCGGCCCAGGATGACCTTGGCGCCGTGATTGCCAGCGCGCTCCATCAGCACGCGCACCTCCGCATCGGTGTCCTCGGCGCGGTGGTTGATCGCGACCAGGCAGGGCAGCCCGTAGTTCTCACGCACATTGTCGATGTGGCGCTCGAGGTTGACGATGCCCTTCTCGAGCGCGGCGACGTTCTCCTTGCCCACGTCCGCCACTTCGACCCCGCCGTGGTACTTGAGTGCGCGCACGGTGGCGACCAGGACGGCAGCGGCAGGCTTGAGCCCTGCCTTGCGACACTTGATGTCGACGAACTTCTCCGCGCCCAGATCCGCACCGAAGCCCGCCTCGGTGACCACGTAGTCCGCCAGCTTGAGCGCGGTGCGGGTGGCCATCACCGAGTTGCACCCATGCGCGATGTTGGCGAAGGGCCCGCCGTGAATGAAGGCCGGGTTGTTCTCGAGGGTTTGTACCAGGTTGGGCGCGAGTGCATCGCGCAGCAGCGCGGTCATCGCGCCGTGGGCCTTGAGGTCGCGGGCGCGGATCGGCTTCTGCTCGGCGCTGTAGCCGACCACGATGTTGCCGAGCCGCTCCTTGAGGTCCTTGACGCTGGTCGCGAGGCAGAAGATCGCCATGACCTCGGAGGCGACGACGATGTCGAAGCCGTCCTGGCGCGGGTAACCGTTGGCGGTTCCCCCGAGCGCGACGACGATGTCGCGCAGCGCGCGATCGTTCATGTCCACGACGCGCCGCCAGGCGATGCGCCGCACGTCGAAGCCCAGCGCATTGCCGTGATGGATGTGATTGTCGATGAGCGCGGCGAGCAGGTTGTTGGCCGCGGCGATGGCAGCGAAATCGCCCGTGAAGTGCAGGTTGATGTCCTCCATCGGGACCACCTGCGAGTGACCACCGCCGGCCGCGCCGCCCTTGACGCCGAATACCGGTCCGAGGGCGGGCTCCCGCAGACAGATCATCGCCTTCTTGCCGATGCGGTTGAGCGCATCGCCGAGACCCACGGTGGTCGTCGTCTTGCCCTCGCCCGCAGGCGTCGGCGAGATGGCGGTGACCAGAATCAGCTTGCCGTCCGGGCGATTCTTGAGCGTCTCGATGAAATCGAGCGAGATCTTGGCCTTGTAGCGGCCGTACGGAGAGAGGCTCTCCTCCGGAATCCCGAGCCGCTCGCGAGCGATGGCGAGGATCGGGCGCATCTTGGCCTGCTGGGCTATCTCGATGTTCGTCGTGGGAGCTGCCATAAAGGGGTCTCGTCTCGTCTTGTTTTCCGGCGGTGCAACTGTAGCATGGCTCGCCCCGGCGACAGCGGCCGGCATGGCCGTGAAGGGGGAACGATGGCTCAGGTGACAGGCGGGGAGCTGGTGGTGCGCACACTCGCGGCTGCCGGCGTGCGCAAGATCTTCGGATTGCACGGCGCGCATCTGGAGACGCTGTTCCAATCCTGCGCCGCGCATGGCATACCGATCATCGACACGCGGCACGAGGTCGCCGCCGGCCACGCAGCGGAGGGGTATGCACGCGCGCGGCGCGAGCTCGGCGTCGCGCTCGTCACCGCCGGCCCCGGCTTCACCAACTGCATCACCTCGCTCGCCAACGCCTATCTCGATCGCACCCCCGTGCTCTATCTCAGCGGCGCGGCGGCGCTGCGCGATGCGGAGACCAATACACTGCAGGCGGGGATCGATCAGGTCGCCATTGCGCGCCCGATCAGCAAATGGGCGCATGCGATCACGGTCCCCTCGCAGCTGCCGCGTCTGGTTGCCCACGCCATTCGCACGGCGACCGCTGCGCCGACGGGGCCCGTGCTGCTCGATCTGCCGATGGACGTGCTCACCGCATTGGTGGACGAGGATGCCGTATCTCTCCCGCACAGCATCGCCGTAGAGGTGCGGGCCGCGCCGCCCGCGCACGCCATCGACGAGGCGCTCGAGCTGCTGCGAGGCGCTGCGCGACCCGTGCTGCTCGCGGGCGCGGGAGCCTGGCAGTCCGATGCCGGCGCACCCTTGCGCGAGTTCGCCGAGCGGCTCGGCGTGCCGGTGTTCTCCGACTTTCAGGCGCACGGGCTGTTGCCGAGCGATCACCCCCTCTACGGTGGCACTTTCCATAAGCTCGCCGACCTCGCCAGCCCCGGAATGCGGCCCGATGTGGTCCTCGCGCTCGGCGTACGCTTCGGACTGTTCACCCTCGGCGCCAGCGACCGCCTGGTGCCCACGGCCGCACGCATCATCCAGGTGGAGGTCGATCCGCGCGAGATCGGCAAACTGCGCGAGGTGACGCTGGGAATCGCGGCGGATCCGCGCGAAACCCTTGAGGCGCTGCTCGTGCGGGCGCGCGCGCAACGCTGGCCCGAGCGGGCTGGCTGGCAGCATGCGGTTCAGGAGGCCCGGCGTTCGCGCCAGCGGCGCGCAGCCGCCGCACTCGAGCGGCGGCAGCCGCCGATTCACCCCTACCAGGCGGTGAGCGCGATCGTCGAGCACCTGCCCGATGAGACGCTCATCGTCGCGGACGGGGCAGAGTCCTATCATTGGCTCAACGAGGTGGTGCGCCAGCGCCAGCCCGGCAGCTACATCACTCACGGATTTCTCGGGGCGGTCGGCTTCGGGCTCGGCCTCGCCATCGGCGCCCAGGCGGCGTATCCCGAGCGTCCGGTGCTGTGCCTCGCGGGCGATGGCGCCGTGGGCTTCACGCTCGCGGAATTCGACACCCTCGCACGCCATCGGCTGCCCGTCGTCGTGGTGGTCATGAACAACCGCAGCTGGGCCGCCTCGCAGCATTTCCAGGAGATGATCGGCAACCCCGTGCGCGGCACGCGTCTCTCGGATGCCAGGTACCACGATGCGGCCGCGGCGCTCGGCTGCCACGGGCAGCTGATTCGAGAGATCGGCGAGCTCGGACCCGCGCTGCGCAGCGCCTTCGCAAGCCGGCGACCTGCCTGCCTCAACGTCGAGATCGACGTGGGGCCCTGGCCGCCCGAGCTCGAGTTGCTCGCTTCGCGACACCGCTGACCGGTACATTGTCCGCCTCGTGAATGTGGAGCCGCCGATGTCCCATCCGCCGACCGACCTGCGAGAGTGCATCCGGGCCATTGCCGACTATCCGCGCCCCGGCGTCGTCTTCCGCGACATCACGACGCTGCTCGGTAACGCAGGTGCATTCCGACGCGCGATCGATGAGCTGCTGCAGCCGTGGGCGGGCTCGAAGATCGATCACGTCGCGGGGATAGAGGCCCGCGGATTCATACTCGGCGGCGCCATGGCGCATCAGCTCTCGGCAGGGTTCGTCCCGATCCGCAAGAAGGGCAAGCTGCCGCACTCGACCGTGCGCGTCGCCTACTCCCTCGAGTACGGACTCGACGAGATGGAGATGCATACCGATGCCATCCACCCCGGTGAGCGCATCATCCTCGTCGACGACCTCATCGCCACCGGCGGCACGGCCGAGGCCGCCGTAAAGCTGTTGCGCTCACTCGGCGCGCAGCTGCTCGGCGCCTGCTTCATCATCGACCTGCCGCAGCTCGGCGGCGCGCAGCGCCTGCAGGACATGGGGGTGGCCGTGCGTACCCTCGTGACCTTCGAAGGACATTAGTACACACTGTTGGCGCGGCACCGCCGCCGGGAAGGCTGTCGAGGGGGCGGCCATTTGCCGGCTTGTTCACCGGCAAGCGTTTTCACCTGCACAAAACATCGATCGCATAGGAGAGTTCATGTCCCTCGTTCGTATCGCCACCCCCGTGGTACTTGCCTTCGCCCTCGTGACTGTCGCCTGCACACAACAGGCCACCCAGAGTGCCGCTCCCAGCGCGGCCGCCGCCACAGACCCGCCGGCGGCGAGCGCCTCGCAATCGACCAGTGAGACCGAGTCTGCCGCACAGGCGCGCGAGGATGCACTCGGCGGCGCCAGCCAGAGCGCTGCCTCTCCGGCGGCACAGAGCAATGCAGCAACCTCGAGCGGTGCACCGCCCGCTGCGGGGGATTCTGCGCAGCACTGAGCGCACACTTGCCCTGACTCGCGCACAGGGGCATCTTTGCCCCTGCGTGCCCTGGCTCCTTGCGTGCGGCACAGGCATCGGGCTTGCTGCAGGGCAAGACTGTGCCTGATGGTTGCACGGCTTGCGCACGGGCGCGCCCCCGCGGCCACAGGCGGATGACAACAATGGAAACGCCAGCCAACACTCAGGTGACCGATGCCCTCCATCAAGTGATCGCCGAAACCGAGGCGATCCTGGCGGCGCTCGATGAGGATGACGGCGATGGCAGGCTGCGCGCTCTGTGCCAACGCGTGCAAGAGACCGTCGACAGCGCGCGAGCGCGGCTTGCCGAGATCGAACGCGCGCCCGAGCGGCCGCTCGAGCGTGCGGTGAGCGCCCTGCAGAGCTGGGTGCAGGATCATCCCTGGACGACCATCGCAGTGTGCCTCGGAGCAGGGGTGCTCGCGGGCGCGTGGGTCGGCCGACGGCTGCGCTCGGCAGCGGGCCGTGTTGCGCGCGGCCCCGACGCATCATGAGCGAGGGAGCTCAGCCGATCTTCGCCCGCGGCAAGTCGCTGCTGGAGCAGTTGCTGCGCATGGCGCAGAACCGCCTGGAGCTGCTGTCCCTCGAGCTCGAGCAGGAGAAGCTGCGCGTGGCCCGCGATCTGCGCCTCGCGGCCTTCGCAGCGATCTTCGCCTGGCTCGCGTTCTTCACGCTCGTGCTGCTTGCCGCGCTCGCCTTGCCACCCGGCGCGCGTCTGCCTGCGCTGGGCGCGCTGTTTGTGCTGTTCCTCATCGCAAGCCTCGTCAGCTTCCTGCTGCTGAGGCGCTCGATGCGCCGCGATCCGCTCTTCTCACGCGTGATCACGCAGCTGCGGCTCGACCGCGCATCCCTGAGCCAAGAGCCGTGAACGCCAGGCGTGCCCAGGAGGTCGCGCGGCGCCAGGAATTGCTGGAGCTCGAGGCGGAGGTGCAGCGGCTGACGCTCGCGGCCACCCTTTCGCACTACGAGCACCTGCGCGTGCTCTCCTGGGCCGGCAGCGCCGCACGCATCGGGCTGCGCATATTCGCGGCCGCTCCCCGCATGCGCTGGCTGCTGCTCGCGACTCTGTGGCGCCGATTCGCGCGGCGCAAGGGCTGAGCGGACCCGATGGCAGCGGGCAGCTCCGAGCAGCAGGCGCGCGAGCTCGAGCAGCTCGAGCCGCTCGTGCAAGCACGCACACGCGAGCTCGAAGCGCTCGCGACGTACCTGCAGAGCCTCGCCGAGAAGGAAAAGGCCGAGCTGTCGCGCAATCTGCACGATGAGCTCGGCGGTCTGCTGACGGCGGCAAAGATGGACCTGTCGTGGCTGCAGGGACGGGTGGGCGAGCCGGCGCTGCAGCAGCGCCTGCAGCAGCTCGGCGCCGCGCTCGATGAGGCCATGGACGTGAAGCGCCGCGTGGTCGAGCAATTGCGGCCCTCGCTGCTCGAGCACTTCGGGCTGCAGACCGCAGTGCGCGCCTACGTCGAGTCGGTGAGCGGCAAGGCGGGCCTGGGCTACGAGCTCACGATCAGCGCCGAGGAAGAGGTGCCACGGGATGTGGCGATCGCGCTCTTTCGCGTGGTGCAGGAAGGACTCAGCAATATCATCCGCCACGCCGGGGCACGGCAGATACGGCTGCTGTTCGCGCGCGATGCGCAGGACTACTTGCTGCTGCTGACGGATGACGGCCGCGGCATGCACCTGGGAGTACAGCCACTGCCGCATGCGCACGGGCTCGCGAGCATCCGCCACCGCGTGCGGGCGCTCGGTGGCGCGCTATCGGTGCAATCGGAGCCCGGCGTCGGCACGGCCCTGCAGGTGCGCATTCCGCGCGCACCGCAGGCTCAGTAATCCGAGCGTGGCACCGACCACTTGGAATGGCCGTCCGCGACGATCGGCCGCAGCCGGGCGATATCGCGCATCTTGTCGAGAAAATAGTCCGCACCGGCTGCGAAGCAGTGCTCACGCACGAAATCCGACGCGTAGTTGGTCAGCACCACGATCAGCGGCTGCGCATCGGGCGGATAGAGCTGCCGGGCTTGGCGGATCACGGCAACCCCGTTGCCCTCGGCGAGCTCGATATCCACCACCAGCACGTCGTAGGGTGCCTCCTGCAGGCGCGACAGCGCCTCCGCCTGCGTGGTCGCTTGCGCCGCCACCGCCAGCCGCCCAGGCTCGGAGAGCAGATCCACCAGCCGACGGCTGAGGACGTCCGAGTCCTCGATCAGCAGGATGCGCCGCTCGGCCTGCTCAGCGCCGTCGATCTCTGCCCCGGCTACCTCCTCGAAGCTCATCGGGGCTCACTGCAGCAAGTCGTTCTTGATGGCGTAGTAGGTGATGTCCGCGTTGGTTCTCATACCCATCTTCTCCAGGATCCGTGTGCGATAGGTGCTGACGGTTTTCACGCTCAGGAACAGCTTGGCCGCGATCTCGGAGACGCTCTTGCCCTCGGCGAGCTTGCAGAAGATCTGAAACTCGCGCTCCGAGAGCACGCTGTGCCGCGGCTCACCGGGCACGCCCTGCATGCCGCTCACCAGCACCTCGGCCAGCTCCGGGCTCACGTAACGCCCGCCGCGCACGGCTGCGCGAATCGCGCGACACAGCTCCGCATCGTCGGCCGTCTTGCTGACGAAGCCGCTCGCGCCGGCGCGGAGTACGTTCAGGCCGTACTGCATCTCGGGATACGCGCTGAGCACCAGCGTAGCGAGGCTCTCGTGATGAGCCCGTACCTGGCGCAGCACATCGAGCCCGGACATGTCGGGCAGCGACAGATCGAGCAGCAGCACGTCGACGGGCGTGGTGCGCAGGAGCGCGAGCCCCTCGCGGCCGCTGCTCGCCTCGCCGGCCCAGGCGAAGTCCGCCTGCGCCTCGATGATCTGCTTGAGCCCGATGCGCACGAGTTGGTGATCGTCGACGATGGCGATGCGTATGGCTGGCATGGCGGGTTATGGTTGCCGCGTAGTTCCCGCTCCGTCAATGGAGACTGGCCGTCAAAGGCCGGAGGCTGTTGCACCTGAGACACCCTTGCGGCGAGCCCGTCGGGCGCCCACCGCCGTTTCCGACCGGCCCCACGATTCTGGCGCCGGCGTCGTGGCGCGGGTACCAGGAGCTCGGATGCCAGTCGCCGGACAGCTTAGACCGTGATTGCCGGCCGTGGAACGCGCCGCGAGCAGCGATTGGGGCGCCTCGATCCCGCAATACGCTGTAGGAAAGCTCCGACACGCTCAGGCTCGCGGCGCCGCGGCAAGCGCGCCGGCCGATCAATCCGCCGAGTCGCCCTCCGAGGGCTGACCCACGCCGGCTGCGTCCTTGCCGCCATAGGCCTCCAAGCGGTTGTAGAGGGTCTTCAGGCTCACGCCGAGGATCTCGGCAGCCTTGCGCTTGACGTGTCCACAATAGGCGAGCGTTGCCATGGTGACGCGCCGCTCGACCTCCTCGAGTGGCGTACCCACGCGAATCGTAATGGTGGTGCTGTCGTCGGGCTTGGCAGCCGCTTCCGGCGTACCGAGATCGCACTCGATCACGTCGTCGGCCATGATGTAGGCGCGCTGCACGTAGTTCTTGAGCTCGCGCACGTTACCCGGCCAGTTGTGCTGATAGAGCCGCACCAGCGCATCGCGCGAGAAGGTCTTGTGCGTATTCTCGCTGCGGTTCAGATCGTCGAGGAAGCACTGGGCGAGCTGCTCGATGTCCGTGCCCCGATCGCGCAGCGGCGGCAGGCGAATCGGGAACACATTGAGGCGGTGGTACAGGTCCTCGCGCAGCTTGCCGTCGCCCACGGCCTTCTCAGGCTCACGATTGGTGGCGGCGATCACCCGCACGTCGCTGCCGATCTGTTGCGTGCCACCGACGCGCGTGAAGGTACCCGTCTCGAGCACGCGCAGCAGCTTGACCTGCAGCTCCATGGGCATCTCGGTGATCTCATCGAGGAAGATGCTGCCGCCGTTGGCGCGCTCGAAGAAACCTTTGTGCTGACGATCGGCCCCCGTGAAGCTGCCGCGCTCGTGGCCGAACAGCTCGGTCTCGATGAGCTGCGGCGCCACCGCGCCGCAGTTGAGCGGTAGAAATGGCGCATCGCGGCGCCGGCTGAGCTCGTGCAGCGTCTGTGCCGCGAGCTCCTTGCCGGTACCACTCTCGCCGATCAGCAGCACCGTGGCGGATGTCGGTGCCACGCGGCTCAGTTGGTCGTAGAGAACCTGCATGCGCTGCGAGCTGC
Organism: Steroidobacteraceae bacterium; assembly: GCA_035504015.1. GTDB lineage: Bacteria > Pseudomonadota > Gammaproteobacteria > Steroidobacterales > Steroidobacteraceae > JASHUC01. The sequence goes on along the minus strand of DATJSR010000131.1, from coordinate 3,862 downwards.
CGAGGATGCGCCCGAAGCGGCCGAGCTTGCGCAGCTCCTCGCGCAGCTCCCCGATCTCGTGCTGCAGGGCGGAGGTCTTCTTGGCGTGCCGCAATACCGCCTGCACGCGCTCGAGGTCGGCGGGTTTGACGAGATAGTCGCTGGCACCCGCGCGCAGCGCCGCCACCGCACTGTCGACGGTCGCGTGGCCGGTGACCACGATCACCTCCGTCGCGTCGGGCTTCTCGAGCTCGCGCATGAGCTCGATCCCTTCGCCATCGGGCAAGCGCAGATCGGTGAGCAGCACATCGGGACGCTGTCGCCCGAGCTCGATACGGGCCTCGCGCAGGGAGTGCGCGCGCGCGATGGTGAATCCCTCCATGCGGGCTACCTCCTGCAGCCACTCCACGACATCGGGATCATCATCCACAATCAACGCGTGTGCCATTTCCGGGAGCCTCGTCGAGTCGTGCGCGCGAACGTGCCGCCGGCCGGAGCCGCGGCAGCGGGCCCGTGAGGGTACCACGGCCGGCGGTCATGCGCTCTCGAGCGCGCGCCGCTGCGCGCGCCGAGCGCAACCGCAGACCGCACCGCGCGTGCGGCGCCGGCAGCCGCGCGGCCGAACCCGCCAGCATCTCGCCCGTGCATCTCGTCCATGCATCTCGCCGGTGAATCTTGCCGGTGCGCTCTCAGCCTTCCTGATCCAGAGGCTGGCTGATGAGAGGCAGGCTCGTGAGTCCCTGCAGCGCGACCGCGGTCGCAAGAACGGCGAGTGCGCTCGCCGCGAGCTCGCCGGCGAAGTCTGCGCTAAGCCCGCTGCCGAGCGCGAACAGCAAGTAGTAGATACTGGCGACCCCGCGGCTGCCGAAGCAGCCGCTCACCGCTCGGGCGCTTTCGGGCACGCGCAGCTGTAGCACCGCAAGCCGTGCGGCAAGCACGCGCAGTCCGAGCAGCACCGGCAGTGCAAACAGGAAGAGCGTGGCGCGCAGCTCCGCGGCGGAGGCAAGCACCCCGAGCACGACTAGCATCGCCAGCGCACAGGTACGCTCGGCACGCAATGCCAATACGTCGAGCGCGCGCGCCGGCGGCAGCGGCGCGAGCGTGCGCCGGCGGCGGCGCGCCTCGGCCGTCGCATACCCGGCGGCGAGCACGGCCAGCAGGCCATTGGCGTGCAGGGCGAGTGCCCCGCCGTAGGCGAGCGCAATCACGCTCAGAAGCAGCAGCGCCTCGATGTATCCCACCTGGCCCTGCCACTCGAGCGCGCGCAGGGTGCGGGCTGCCAGCCTGCCGAGATACCCGCCGAGCACCAGGCCCGCGGGCAGCGCCCAGAGCACATCGAGCAGGAACCAGCGCAGTCCCATCGGTCCGGCATCGTAGTGACCGCACGCGGCGAGTGCGAACAGCACGGCCGGCAATACCAGTACGTCCGAGAGAGCCGCCTCGGTCGTGAGCCCGGCGTGCGCTGCGCCGGCCTCATCCGACGCCCTGCCGCGCAGATCGCCCGCGAGCATCGGATCGGTCGGTGCCAATACGGCGCCGAGCAGAAGAGCATGCTCGAAGCTCATGCCGAGAAAGACCGTGGCACAGCCTGCAAGGAGCAGGACGCTCGCGAGGAGCGTGATGCTCGCCAGGCGCAGCGCCGCCAGCAGCGCTGCCCAGTCGGGCGGCTGCGGCAGCCGCAGGCCCACGCAGAACAGACACAAGACGAGAGCCGATTCGCTGGCCTCGGCGAGCAGATGCCCCTGCATCATCGGCAGCGCCGCTGCGCCACACGCGCCCGCGACGACACCCGCGGCAAGACACAGCAACGCGGCACGAGGGGCACTGCAGGGGAGGCTGAGCGGCGATGTCATGTCGAGCACCCCCCGCTGGGCTGCGGCGCGCCTCTGCGCGGCGCGCGCGGCGGCTCAGGATAGGGCCTCGCCCTCGATGGGTGGCGATGCGCAAGCACAGACCACCAAGCGCTGCAGCCGGCGGATCTCCTCGTAGTTCTCCATCACGCCCACGAACTGCCGCTGGACGAGCTCGCGAATGTCATCCGGCAGCGGATCATCGAGCGCGTTGCGATAGATCGAGAGCGCATGGCCTTCGCCGCGCTCGCACTCGGCCAGAATCGCCGCATCGTCGTCGCGAACGAGTGCGGCGCGCAGGCCGACCCAGCCACGATGCACGGCGCCCATGCGCGTGCCGCGGCGCGCCGGCTCGCCCCCGAGTTTCTCGATCGAGGCCTGCAGTTCGAGCTCGGCCCGCGCGCAGACGTGGGCGCGCTCGAACAGGTGGGCGCGCAGCCGCCAGTCGCGTACGCGCATCGCGCACGCACGAAACCCCCGCTCGCCATCGCGAGTGACGCTGAGCAGTTCGTTGAGCGCGCGCACGGCCTGTGAGGAATTCACCGCGGCAGATCAAGCAGGAGATGTGCCCGCGCGGCTCAGCCCTGCTGCGGCATCGAGGACAGTTGCTCCGCCAGGTGCAAGGGGGCGCGCAGCCGGCTCACACCCTCAGCCGCGAAGGTGCGCACCTCGCGGTCGACCTCGAGGCTGCGCGCGGCGCGCTCGAGATGCTCGAGCGCGGCCCGCTCGCCGGCGAGCGCCTGTTGCGCGTAAGCGCGATCAAAATCGCCGGCGGGTGATTTGCGCAGCGCCGCCAGGCTGCGCTGCGCGGCCCGATCCGGCTGATCCGGCAGGCTCACGCCGCGACGGTTCGCGATGAGTCGTGCACCCTCGCGCACCCGCGCGAACGCGGCGGTGAGCGCGACAGCCAAGCTGCGTGTCTGGGCATCGAGGGCGCGCTGCTCGGCGAGCTGCGCTGCATCGAGCTGCGCCACGGCCTCGCGATCCACACGCCGCAGCAGCGCCACATCATCCGCATCGAGCGGCATCAGCGGATGCAGCGGCACACTCGAGCCGGGAGCCGCCTGGGCATCCGGCTCGCGGCCCGTGACCCCGCCGGTGAACGTGTTCGGCGTGGGTGTCTGTACCGGTGTGCCGGGGCCCGCCTCCGAGGGACCGGGTCCTTCGTTGCCGGGCTTGCTCGGTGCCTGCGGTGTCTGCGCGAGCGCCACGCCACATAGGGCGAGCAGCAGTGCACCGCTGAGTCCGTGCCGGGCTGGCATGTCGGCAGAGACGTGCCGTTGTCGTTGTCGGACCAAGAACATTTTGCGTAATCGGTAAAAGCTACAAGCTTGTGGCCGTCGGGGACTGCGCCAGCGCATGGCCCCTCAGGTCGCTTGCCTGCTCGACCCGCCGCAGAATTCGCTCCGCTTGCAGGCACAGCGTGCGCCGGATACGCGCCGGCAAATAGCCCTCTGCCGCGCGCCAATAGCAGTCGAGCGCGTGACGCTCGAGCTGCTCCCAGGCACTGAGCAGGCGCGACTCGCCCTCGCCGAACAGCCGGGTGTGCATGGCGATCCACCGATGTCGCGCTCGCGCCGCGAATGTGCCCGTCGTCGCTGGCTGCCCGCGAAGAATCAAAACAAGCGCTTGCAACTCATCACTGATCCGACCCCACTCCTCGCCTCGCTCACGCAACACCCTCGAGAGACCGCCCTGCGCGGTGGTGGCGCCGAGGTTGCACAGATGCTCGCCGTCGCGCCCGATCCTGATGAGCTGATTCAACGTCCGAATCGATTGCTGATGACGCACCACGCCGGCACCTCTTGCGCGAAGCTGTGCCCGCACCGAGCACGAACTGTACCCGGACGTTGCAGGCCCTGTGGCACGGCGGTTGCATGGTGGAGCGGGAACGCCCGTCGCGACGGCTTGGACGTTCACCAGTTTCGAGGTGCCCGGCTCACTCGGGCACCTGTAACCGAAGACCCCCCGTTTGGCGGGCTGTGGTGCGACCAGCCCGCTCTTTTTTTGCCCATGGCTTTCATCGCGCAGGC
>DATJSR010000130.1:0-6869 GCA_035504015.1 Steroidobacteraceae bacterium | reverse complement strand
TGCCGGTGACGCGGTTCGTCAAATATACCGAGAACGGCGTGCGCCTCAACCTCGGGGACGGTCTGTGGCAGACCGCAGCCGCGCCGCCCACCTATCGGCTCGATGTGATCGACGAGGAGGCCGGACAGGTGGCCATGCTGGGTCGCATCAGCGAGAACGGTAACAACAATTGGTTCGCCGTGCGACTGAAGGTCGAGCCCGACCACAAAATCTCGCAGATCGAGACGCTCGTGAACCGCAGCATCAGCGGTCCGGGTGCCGGCCCGCCCGCAGGCGCAACTCACGCCAACACCGAGCCCCATCCGCTCATGGCGCAGGTGATCCCCGCGGCGCAGCGCGCGACTCGTGCGGAGCTGGTGCGGATCGGCAACGCCTATTTCACGGGCCTGGATACCGACCACAGCGGCAGCCGCGTGCCCTTCTCGCCCGAATGCCAGCGCCGCGAGAACGGCACCGTCACCGCCAACAATCCCGATGCGCCCAAGGGCTCGATGCAATGGATGGGCTGCAAGGCACAGTTCGACACCGGCTTTTCGGTCATCGTCACGAAGATTCGCGAGCGGCGCTTCGCGGTGGTCGACCGGACCAAGGGTCTTGCGTTCGGCTGGGGCTACTTCGATCACGATGGCACGCACGCCAAGTTCTCGCGCACCCTGGATCATGAGCTCGTCGATGTGGCTCCGACTTTCCGCCAGCCGGTCACCTTCTATATCGCAGAGGTGTTCAAGGTCATGGACGGCAGGATCCGGCAGATCGAGGCGGTGCTGACTCCCGTGCCGTTTCGGATGGAATCCGGCTGGTAGCCGCGCAACGCTAGACCCGCCAGCGGCGCTGCTCCTGTGCCGGCAGATCATAATCGCAGAGAAAAGCTTGCAGGCGTCGCGCCTCGTGCGTGGCGTCGGCCTCGGGGCGGATGAGGTGTCGCGGAGGCGGTGCGACGCCACGGTGGCGTAGCAGGGGGGCAAGGCGGCGCCAGTGCAGCCCTGCCCCCGGTTGCCGCGCGAGCCCGATCGCGGCAATCGCATAGCCGTGATGTGTGTACTCTGCGATCTGATCGGCGATCACGGCGAGCAGGAGACGGTGCTCGCCCGCAGGGGGCAGCTGCAACACGCCATAGCCGCTGGCCTCGAGTACCCGCAGCACATCGGGCAGTGCGGTTGCGGGCGGCGGATTGATCAGGCCGTCCGGCACGAGCGCGATGCGCCAGCCGCGCGCGTCCAAGGTCATCCTAGCCCCGGATCCTCGGGCGCGCCGTCCGCTGTGCTCCCGTGACGGTCTAGGAACTGCTCCAGATCCCGACGCGAGCCGGCCTCGTCGAAGCGCCCCATGTCCAGTGCCCAGCCCGTGGCGGGCAGCGGCGGCAGGCCCCGGCGCGCGAGCTCGGCCTCGAGCTCCTCGATCCACACGCCCCGGCGCGGCACGATGTCCCAGTCGTCCTCGGGGCGATTGGGTCGACCGCCCCAGTCGGGCCTGCTGGAGGTGAAGCGCACGCCCGTGGAGGGGCTGCCGTCGAGCCCGATCAGGATCACCTCGTCGCCCTGGCGCAGATACTGCTCGATGAGCGGAGCGATGGCTCGAGCCAGCTGCCGGCAGTGGGCGCGGTAGGCCGGCGTGTCGTACTGCTCGTACACGGCCCACCAGCGCCGCACACCGGCGAAGGCGAGCTCGGGGCAGGGCAGCTGCTGCAGCAGGTAGCCGCGGCTGCGCAGCGCCTCGAGCACCGGACTCACCAGTCCTCGGTAACGGGCGCCTTCACAGACCTTGGCGTTCTGGTTGAGCAGACAATGGGCAACGAGCGCAATTCTGCGCGGTCCGCTCGGCTTCATGGCTCGCCCACCGGCAGTGCACCGGAGGCGACGGGAGCCGCCGCACGCGTGCGTACGCCGAAGTACAGCATCGATGCCAGCGTCAGCACGAAGCCCACGAGGCAGGTAGCGTAGATCGCATAATCAAAGACGGTCAGCCACCTGACATGCATCAGGGCGAAGTTTCGCCACAGCAGCAACGCACAGCTGCCGGCATAGCCGGCCGAGTCTGCCACATAGATGAGGAATCCCGCGGTGCCCACCTGCCCGCTGGCAGCTACCATGCGATCGAACAGCATGGCATTGAAGGGCGTGTACACCAGGTACATGCCCGCGCCGCTTGCGATCATCCAGGCGATCGGGTGCAGCCAGCCCGCCGCGAACAGCAGGGTCGATGCGGCGAGCAGCAGCACGCCGCCCAGGATGACGGCGTGAATGACGGCGAGCGCACGCGCGTTGTCCTGCACTTTGACTATGACGGCGAGTGCGAGCAGCGCAACCACCGCCACGGGCAATTCAGCGGCCGTGAAGACGGTGGTCGGGTTCGAGTAGCCGAGCGCCAGCCACAGCTCCGGAGCGAAGTTGTCGCGAAAGTCGCGGATCGCGGTGGCGAATACATAGGTGATGACGAGCAGTGCCACCCCCAGGCCGTAACTGCGCAGGAACTGCTGCATGTCACGCCCCGTCATGGGGGCGCGGCGCACCCGTGCCGCCTCGTCCGCGGCGCTCGGGGGTGGCAGGATCGTCAGCGTCCAGACCCCGAGCAGCAGCAGGGGCACGAACAGCAGCCCGGTGGCTGCGGGCATCCACTGCTCCGACACGTGCAGGCGGTTCATGAGGAGCAGCCCGATCGACTTCACGGCTCCGGAGGAGACGATGAAGCTCGCGCACAGGATGGCGCCCAGAACCTCCGAGGTGCGCCGTCCCTCCATGTAGCCGAAGACGAGCCCCCAGATCATTCCGAGACACAGCCCGTTCACGAAGATCGCGCCGATCTGCGCGAGCGGCGGCACCACGGCGAGGATGACGAGCGCCACCCATGCGAGACCGATGAGGCCGAGGATCGCCGGAGCGCGATGCCGCGCCTGCATCGCGCTCACCACGTGAATGCCGATGAACTTCGAGCACGCGTAGCCGATCAGCTGCGCGATCACCAGAGCGATCTTGAACTCGAGCGAGTGGTGCCAGCCCTTCACGTGCTCGAAGCTTGCGGCCGTGAAGGGCTTGCGAAAGGCATACATCGAGAAGTACGTGACGAAGCCGGCAAGGCCGGCGACGCTGATGAACACGCCCGTGGGAGCGGTGCGCAGCCACGCGGTGAGCGAGGATCGCAGGTGGGCGCCGGGCGTGTTCACTGGGGCGGAATCAGGCGCATCGAGTGTGACACCGCGATGACGCTGCCGGTGCAGGCGAGCGATCATGCGATAATCACTCGGACAGCCCCGCGCCCGCTACCCCCCATGCAGCACTCGTGACGCCGACCGACCTCGCTGACGGAGCCGCAAGCGAGCGGCGCTTCGATCTCGCGATCGTTGGCGCAGGGATACTCGGACTCGCCACTGCCCTTGCGGCGGTGGGCCGCGGCATGCGCGTCGTCGTGATCGATGCGGACGCGCAGGCGAGCGGTGCGTCCGTGCGCAATTTCGGCTTCATCACCGTGACCGGCCAGGAGCGCGGCGCCATGTGGCAGCGTGCGCGGCGCAGCCGCGACGTGTGGCACCAGGTAGCGGCGCAGGCGGATATCCCCGTGGTCCAGGAGGGCATGTGGCTGCTCGCACGCCGGCCCGAGTCGGTGCCGGTGCTCGAGGGACTTCTCGACACCGAGATGGGCGAGGGCTGCCGGCTGCTCACGGCCGCGGAGGCGCGCCGGCGAGTTCCTGCCTTGGCCGACGCCGGGATCGAGGCGGTTCTCGAGAGCACGCTCGAGCTGCGCGTCGAGTCCCGCTCGGCCATCCCGCGGTTGGCAGAATGGCTCGCTCGGACGCACGGGGTCAGCTTCCTGCGCAACACCCGCGTGCTCGAGGTCGCCGTGCCGGGGGTGCGTACCTCGCGGGGTGAGCTGTGGGCCGAGCGCGTCGTGGTGTGCCCCGGGGATGATTTCAACGGGCTGTTTGCCGAGCGTCTCGCGCGCTATCGGCTCACTCGCTGCAAGCTGCAGATGCTGCGTCTCGCCTCGCCCGGCTTCAAGCTGCCTGCGGCCTTGATGTCCGATCTGAGCCTCGCGCGCTACGCAGGTTTTGCCACCTTGGCGCAGGCCGCGCCGCTCAAAGTACGTCTCGCCAGAGAGCAAGCGCAGCACCTCGCGCATGGCGTTCATCTGATCGTGGTGCAAAGCGCCGATGGCAGCCTCGTCGTAGGCGACAGCCACCATTACGGGCTGTGCCCCGATGCGTTCAGCCTGCAAAGCGTCGAGGAGCTGATTCTGGAGGAATTCGGCATGGCCTTGGGCATCGCCCCGCCGCCGGTCATCGCGCGCTGGGTCGGCACGTACGCCTCGGCCGAGGAGCGCTCCGTGCTGCTCGATGCCCCCGAGCCGCGCGTGCGCATCGCCATCGTGACGAGCGGCGCCGGTGCCTCGACCGGCTTCGCCATCGGTGAGGAAGTGATCGGCAGTCTGCTGCCCTGAGTACGTTATTGCCCCAGCGGAGAAGCGATGCCCCCCTTATCGGGCCGTGAGTTCCGGTCGTTGGTGTCGACCGTGAGGCGATTGCTGCAGCAATCCGATGCCATTGTGCTGCGCCACCTCGATCGCGTGAGCGCCAGCCGCAAGGCAGATGGGAGCGAGGTCACCCTCGCCGACAAGGCGGCCGAGCGGCTGCTGCGGCGCCAGCTGCGGGCCGCCTGGCCCGCGGACGCCATCTTCGGAGAGGAGTTCGGCGGGCGCATCGCGCCACGGGGCCGATGCTGGCTCGTGGATCCGATCGATGGAACCGCTTCCTACGTGCTCGGAATGCCGATGTTCGGCTCGCTGCTGGGGCTCACGATCGACGGGGAGGCGGTCTTCGGCTGCATCCACTTGCCGGCACTGAGAGAGACGACGTTCGCGGCAATCGGCCACGGCTGCTGGTACTCACGCGCAAACGCACGCCCGCGACGGGTGCGCGTAGGGCCGCCGCGGGAGCTGTCCCAAGCAAAGGTCGGAGTCACCCTCATCAAGGAGCGGGGCTGGATGGCACGTCCGGGCGCCGCCGAAACGATGGCGCTCGCGCGCAAGGCCGGTCGCTTGCGCATGGTCGGCGACTGCGTGCAGTACGCGCTGCTGTGCCGCGGAATACTCGATGCGGCGGTCGATCCTTTCATGAAGCCCTGGGACATCGCGGCCGTGGTCCCGTGCGTGCTGGAAGCCGGCGGTGCGGTGAGCGATCTGGCCGGGCAGAGCTCGAGCATCCTCGAGCGCACCTCGTTGGTGGCGGCGAGCTCGCAGCGGCTGCGCCGCCAGCTGTGCCGGGCGGCCGCCGATGCGCCGCGCGAGCGTGGCGCCCATGGCCATTCGTTCGTATCCTAGCGAGCTCGCCGCCAGAGGCGATCTCGAGCTGCCCTTGAGGCTCGCCCGCTGAAGCCAGCGCTCTCATTACTCTTAACTGGAAGCGAAGGAGACACTCGTGATCGTCATCACCGGAGCGAGCGGCCAGCTCGGCCGCCTGGTCGTCAAGGCGCTGCTCAAGACCGAGCCGCCCGGGCGTCTGATTGCCGCCGTTCGCAGCCCGGAAAAGGCGACCGAGCTCGCCGCGGTCGGCGTCGTGGTGCGCAGTGCCGACTATGACCGACCGGAGAGCCTGGAGGCGGCAATGCGCGGGGCCGAGAAAGTGCTGCTCATCTCCGGCAATGCCGTCGGCCGTCGCGTGAACCAGCACCGCGCCGTCATCGAGGCGGCCCGCAAGGCGGGCGTGCGCCTCTTCGCCTACACCAGCGTGCTGCGATCCCCCGTGACCCCCCTCTTCGTCGGTCAGGAGCACCGTGAGACGGAGGCGCTGATTGAATCCTCCGGCCTGCCGGCGGTGATCCTGCGCAACGGCTGGTACTGCGAGAACTACGTGGGCCGCGCGGCGGCCGCCGCGGGTGGCGGCGTGCTGCTCGGTTGCGCCGGGGAAGGCCGTATCTCGGCGGCGAGCCGCGCGGACTATGCCGAGGCGGCAGCGGCCGTATTGACCCGGCCGAACCAGGCGGGCGAGACATACGAGCTCGCAGGCGACACCGCCTTCAGTCTTGCGGAGCTCGCTGCCGAGCTCTCCCGCCAGCTCGGCCGGCCGATCTCCTATCGCAATATCGGCGAGAGCGAATTCCGCGCGGGGCTCGAATCCTCCGGCATCCCCGCGGTGTACGCCAATATGATGGCGCGCTCGGATGCGCTGACCGCAGAAGGCGCGCTCCTCGACACCGGCCACCAGCTCAGTCGGCTGATCGGCCGGCCGACGACCCCCATCGGCGCGGTCCTGGCCGAGGCCATCCACGACGGCCGGATCCCCACGCGCTGAGGGGCGCAGGGGGACGCGTCGCCGCGCGGCGACGCTCACCGGGAATACCGGTTGCTAGAGCGTGAGCACCACGGAAAATGCCGTCGAGTGGCCCCGAGGGAGAAAAGCGATGCGAAACGTATGCGCTCGGCGCGGGGTGCGGCTGCTGTGGCTCGCACCTGCGCTGCTCACGATGCTCGGGACCGCGCGGGCCCAGGATGCCGATCCGCCCACGCGCGCGGGACGCCTCGCCTATCTCGAGGGCTCGGTTTCCTTCCAACCCGCCGGCAGCCAGGAGTGGGTCGTCGCACCGCTCAATCGGCCGCTGACGACCGGCGATACGCTCTGGTCCGACAGCGGCAGCCGCGCGGAGCTGCAGCTCGATGACTCCGTCGTGCGGCTCGCCGACGACACCTCGTTCGCGCTGCTCGATCTCGCCGACAATGTCACGCAGATCCAGCTCTCCGCGGGCACGCTCATCGTGCGTGTATGGGGTCTGCCGCAGAATCGCAGCTACGAGATCGACACGCCGAATCTCGCCTTCTCGGTGCTGAGCCCCGGTGAGTATCGTGTGTTCGTCGACCCCTCCGGTGCGAGCACGGCGATCTTC
>DATJSR010000129.1:0-4501 GCA_035504015.1 Steroidobacteraceae bacterium | reverse complement strand
GGCTCGTAGCGCAGCGTCTCGACCGGGCGCGTGTGCAACCAGCCCGCCGGATCGACGGTGGTGAGCATCGCCACGCGGATGTTCTGGATCAGCTCTCCGAGCTTCTGCAATTGCGCGAGGCGCTGCTGGTCCATGGCCCGCACCCGAGAATCCGACTCACCACCCGGGCTCGATGGAGCAAGCTTTATGCCGTGCAGCCCCGGGGGCCGCCCGCTCGCGACAATTAGGGGTTGCGCGCGCTCGCCGCGCATGAGTCCGCCGCGGCTGGGAGTGGTGTCGCCACGCGCGCACCGCGCGCCAGCTTGCGCACGATCGACACCAGCTGCACCACCTGATAGGGCTTGGTGAGCTGGGCCTGAAAGCCCGCGGCGGTGAGGCGCGCGCGATCCTCCGCGCGAGCGTAAGCCGTGACGGCGATCGCCGGCAGCTGCTCGGCCGGGAATCCGAGCTGCGAGCGCACCGCGCGCAGCAGCGCGTAGCCATCGAGCTGCGGCATGCCGATATCGCTCACCAGCACGTCGAAAGGCGGGTCGCCGTGGCTCAGGCGCTCGAGCGCCTCGATTCCAGAGCCGACGCCGACGACCGTAGCGCCGTGCTCCTCGAGCATGCGCTGCACCACCTCGAGCATCTGCGGCTGATCCTCGACCGCGAGGATGCGCAGCCCCGAGAGCGCATCGGCGGGGATGTTCTCCTCCTCGGTCCAGGCGCCGACCGACTCCGACTCGAGCCTCGGGAAGACCGTGCCGTTGGCCGGCAGGATGACCGTGAAGCTCGATCCGCGACCGCAGCCCTCGCTGAAGACCTCGATCTCACCGCCGTGCATGGCGACCAGCTGCTGCACGATCGCAAGTCCGATGCCGAGGCCGCCGTGGCGGCGCGAGACGCTGCCGTCGGCCTGCCGGAAGCGATCGAAGATGTGCGGCAGGAACTCCGCGGCGATGCCCTCGCCGGTATCGCGCACGGTCACTGCGAAGCGCTCCGGCGGCCGTGCAAAGGTCTCGACCGTGACCCGGCCGCCTTCCGGGGTGAACTTAATCGCATTGGAGAGCAGGTTCCAGAAGACCTGCTGCAGGCGGGTGGCATCGGCGAGCACGGGTGCGCTGTCGACCTGCTGCAGGAGCTCGAGCCGCACGCCCTTGCCCTCGGCCGTCGGGCGGTGGCTGCTCACTGCCTTGGCGACGAGCGCGGTGAGCTCGGTCGGATGCGCATCGATGCTCATCTTGCCCGAGACGATGCGGCTCATGTCGAGCAGATCTGAAATGAGCTGCGCCTGGGCGAGCGCGTTCTCCACGACCACCGACAGCCCGTGACGCAGCTGCTCGTTGTGCGAGGCGAAATTTCGCAGCAGCACACGCCCCCAGGAGACGATCACGGACAGTGGCGTGCGCAACTCGTGGGAGAGCGAGGCGAGAAACTCATCCTTGAGGCGGTTGGCGCGCTCGGCGTCGGCGCGTGCCGCCCGCTCGCTGTCGAGCAGCGCCTCGCGCGCCGCATCGCTCTGGCGCTTCTCCTCGAGCACGGCGGCGGTTGCCCGCCGGGCGCGCTGCTCGCGCAGCAGCAGCTCGCGGGCCTCGTACTGCTTGCGGCGCGCGCGCAATGCCACCTGCGCAGCGCTCGCCAGCGTGGCCGCGTGGCACGGCCGCTCGATGAGCGTGAGATTGCCCGAGGCGGCGAACAGGCTACCGAGCACCTCGCTCCAGCGCGCATCGTCTCCGCAGCTGGTGAGGACGATGATCGGCACGTCCGACCACGGCTCCTGGGTGGCAAGATTGGCCGTGAGCAGATCGGGCGGTTCCGCAGCGAGCGCCTCCTCGGTGAGCAGCAGCGCGCCCGCACTCTCCTCGAGCCGCTCGCACACCTCCGCGATGCTGTGGCAGATGCACGCCGGCATGTCATGCTCGGCGAGCAGCTCCGCGGCCACCTGCGCATCCGCGCCGCTCGGCGCCAGAATCAGCACGCGCAGCAGGGCTGCCGGCGCGATATCGCTCATCTGCGCTGACCGCCGAGGATCGTGTCCGCGTTGCCCGAGTAGCTGGGCACACCGGTGGTGACGCCGCTGAAGGCCGCGAGGGGCGCCCCGATCTGAATACCCGATCCCCTCACCAGACGCAGCTCGCGCAGCGTCTCCTCGTGGCCGCCGCTGCGCTTCTTCACCACCGAGATGGCCTTCTTGAGCGCGCCCTCGAACTCGAAATACCGCAGCATGATCACGGTGTCTGCAAGGTATGAGAGGTCGACGGGGGTCGCGACGTTGCCGATGAAGCCGTGCTGCGTGAGCAGCAAGATGGTGGCGACGCCCCGCTGCGCCATGTAGGAGAGCAGCTCGTGCAGCTGGATCGTGAGCAGCCGCTCATCGGGCATCGCATGCAGGTAGCCGTTCAGGCTGTCGATGACGACCATGCGCGCGCCGTCCTTCTCGACGCGCCGACGGATGATCGTTGCGAACTCCCCCGGCGTGAGCTCGGCGGGATCGATCTGCTGCAGGTTGAGCCGACCGCGACGGATCGCATCCTGCAACCGCATCGACAGTCCCTCCGTGCGCGAGAGAATCGTGGAGACCGCCTCATCGAAGGTATAGAAGGAGCACAGCTCCCCGCGCAGGGCGGCGCTCACGGCGTACTGCAGGGCGAGGCTCGACTTGCCCGTGCCGGCGGCGCCGGTGATGAGCGTGCTGGTGCCCGGCTCGATGCCTCCCCCGAGCAGCTGATCGAGCGCAGCGAGCCCGCTCGGCACCGGCTTGCGATCGAATTCGCTGCGATGCTCGGAAGCCACCAGACGCGGGAAGACATCGAGCCCGCCCGTGGTGATCAGGAAATCGTGATAGCCGGCGCGGTACTTGAGCCCACGCAGCTTGAAGACGCTCAGGCGGCGGCGCGTCGGCCCGTACTCGGGGTTGCGCATCTGCAGCTCGATCACCCCGTGCACCAGGGTCTGCACCGGGGGGTCGGTCTCGCGCTGTGTCTCATCGAGCAGCAGTGCGGTGGTGGCGAACTGCGCGAAGAAGCTCTTGAGTGCCAGGACTTGGCGGCGAAAGCGCAAAGGGTTCTGCGCCATCAGGCGCAGCTCCGCGAGGGAGTCGATGACGACGCGGTCGGGCCGCACCCGCTCGACACGCTCCTGGATGACCTTGAGCGTACGGCCAAGCTCATGCTCGGCCGGATGCAGCAGGGTCGTCTGCGCCTCCGGGCGGATCAGGCCCTCGATCTGCGCCAAGCCGAGCAGCTCGATCCCCTGCAGGCTCCAGCCGTGCGACTCGGCGACCGCCCCCAGCTCCTGCTCGCTCTCTGATAGCGTTATATAGAGCCCACGCTCTCCCAGGCGCTGGCCTTCGAGCAAAAACTGCAATCCCAGCGTGGTTTTACCAGTACCAGCACCCCCGCGGACCAGGTAAAGGTGATTGCGCGGCAGCCCCCCCATCAAAATGTCGTTGAGGCCGGCGATTCCCATGCCGCAGCGCTCCAGGAGGCTCGCGCTCGCAGCAACACTCACGCTCTCGACCATCGCAGCCAACTCCCCACGGCAGCAAAGTAATTTTTCGCTGATGCAAGCGCAGTGCCTGAGTGGCGACCCGGCGCGGGGGAGCCCCCGAGGCGAGCTCGCCCTGGGGGGCTGGTCGGATGCGGGATAACTGCCCCGAACAGCGTTACAACTGCGTTGACTGCGTCGGCGCGCAGACGGAGGTAGGCGAGGTAAGCTTACGATTTTTCTCGTGTGGCGGGCTGAACTCGGCGGGATACTGAAGGTCCACCCGGGAAGTACCAGGCGGCCACACGCGAATCATTCTGGGGGCGGTATAACCGGACGACTCGAGGCCGAGCGCGGGCGTTTGCCTGCGCCCGGCGCAAGTCGTGTCCGCAAACTGCAGCGATCTTCGGCAAACGGGGTGAGAAGTGGAGGCATTGACCGAACGCGAGGACACATCGACCGAGGTGTCGCGCGCCGCGGTGCCCGCGACCACGCGGTCGCGCCCCCGGCTTTGGATCGGGGCGGTCGTCGTGATCGGCGTCCTGGTGCTGATCTTCGTGCTCACTCATCGACACCGTGCGGGTGGCTCTTATGCTGCCTGGGGCTCGAGCAGCTCCAGCGACGAGCCGGTCGCCGTCTCCGTTGCCACGGTCGGCACGGGTGACATCGAGGTGAAGCTGGCCGCGATCGGCACCATCACCCCCCTCGCGACCGTGACGGTCAAGACGCAGATCGCCGGCCAGCTGCAGCACATTGCCTTCACCGAAGGCCAGCTCGTACACGCGGGAGAGTTTCTCGCCCAGGTCGACCCCCGGCCCTACCAGGCGGTGCTCGAGCAGAACCGCGGCAACCTGCGTCGTGACGAGGCCCTGCTCGCGGACGCCAAGCTGGACCTGGCCCGCTACAAGGACCTGATCAAGGACGACGCCGTCTCGGCGCAGCAGCTCGATCAGCAGAAGGCGACCGTCGAGCAGTACGAGGGCACGGTCGAGGCCGACAAGGCCCAGGTGGACGCCGCGGCGGTCAATCTCGGCTA
>DATJSR010000128.1:0-25331 GCA_035504015.1 Steroidobacteraceae bacterium | reverse complement strand
CGAGCTCGTCGCCAAGGTGAGCGCCCTTGCGGAGTCCAATCCGCTCGGCGAGGCCACCGAGTACCCGATCTATCCCCCGAATCTCAAAGAGCCGTATCGCTCGCGACGCTTCAAGTGCGGCGAGGACCTCTACGCCACGATCGGCATCGGACGCCAGGACAAGGCGGCACGGCTGCGTCAGTACTCCCGCAATGCCCTGCTCTTCGGCGCGCCGGTCGGACTGTTCTTCAGCCTCGATCGCATCATGGGTGTCGATCAGTGGGCGGATGTGGGCATGTTCATGCAGAGCATCATGCTTCTCGCGCGCGAGTATGGCCTGCACACCTGTCCGCAGGAGTACTGGGCAGGCTGGTACCAGGCGGTCGGGGAATTCTTGGCGCTGCCCGCCGAGCAGATGCTCTTTTGCGGGATGGCGCTCGGCCATTGGGATGAAGCAGCGCCCATCAACCGGCTGCGCACGGATCGCGCGGCACTCGAGGAGTTTGCGAGTTTTCGCGGCTTTGCATCCCCCTGAGCTGGATCGGCGCGCCGCGCGCGTCGGCGAATTCTCTCGGCAGATCTGTCGACAAACGGTCGAGCCGCTCGTCTATTCCTTGAACGGACGACGAGCCTGCTACAGGCTCTCACAGGAGGCTCATGGCCATGATCCCCACCATCACCGCGTTTGAGCGCTCGCCCGATCGTGGCCGGGGACTTGCGCGTGACATGCGCGTTCGCTGGGCGCTCGAAGAAGTGGGCCAGCCCTACGAGGTTCGCCTGCTGTCATTCAGTGCGATGAAGGAGCCCGCGCATCGAGCACTGCATCCCTTCGGGCAGATCCCGACCTACGAGGAAGGCGAGCTCGTGCTGTTCGAGTCGGGGGCTATCGTGCTGCATATCGCGCAAGGCCACGCGGGCCTGCTGCCGCAGGAGGCGAATGCCCGCAGCCGAGCAATCACCTGGATGTTTGCCGCCTTGAACACGGTCGAGCCGCCGATCGTGGATCTCGGAATGCTGAAGCTATTCGAGCAGGACAAACCCTGGTACGCAGAGCGCCTGCTTGCTCTCGAGGCCCGTGTCCGTGCCCGGCTGGATGAGCTCTCGAGTCGGCTGGCCGCTCGCCCCTGGCTCGAGGGTGAGTTCGGCGCCGGTGACCTCTTGATGGTGTCGGTGCTGCTTCGGTCGAAGGCCGCGGGGATACTGGAGGAATATCCGAACCTGCGCGCCTATGTCGCTCGCGGCGAAGCGCGACCCGCCTACCAGCGCGCGTTCGCGGCTCAGCTGGCGGTTTTCACCGCCGCATCGACGAGCTGATAGCGCGTCGGATCCGCCATCCCGGCTGCCTCGAACCCGGCGCGGCGGATCCGGCAGCTGTCGCACCGGCCGCAAGCCCTGCCCTTCTCATCGGCCTGATAGCAAGAGACCGTGAGGCCGTAATCGACCCCCAGGCGCGCGCCCTCGCCGATGATCTGCGCCTTCGACCGTTGAATCAGCGGCGTATGAATGCGACAGGGATGGCCCTCCACGCCCGCCTTGGTGGCGAGCGCGGCCAAGCGCTCGAAAGCGCCGATGAACTCCGGCCGACAATCGGGATAGCCGCTGTAGTCGATAGAATTCACGCCGAGAAAGATGTCTCGGGCCTGAAGCACCTCGGCCCAGCCCAGTGCCAGTGCGAGCATCAGCGTATTGCGCGCCGGCACGTAGGTGATGGGAATGCCACTGGTCGGGGTCTCCGGCACGGCGATCCGTGCATCGGTGAGCGCCGAGCCCCCAATACCCGCCAAATCGACGCGCATCACGCGGTGCTCACGCGCGCCGAGGGCGCGCGCTACGGCCGCCGCCGCATCGAGCTCGGCGCAGTGGCGCTGTCCATAGTGCACCGAGAGCGCATAGCACTCGTGCCCGCGCTCGCGCGCGAGCGCCAGCACGGTCGCGGAATCGAGTCCGCCGGAGAGCAGCACCACCGCTGGAGTTGCCGCAGGTATCAAGTCAATCGCTCCCCCATCGACGCCTGCGCCATCAGCGTCCCGGCACGTTGCCCCAGAGGTACTTGTGCAGCTGGATCTGCAGGCGCACAGGCAGGTGATCCTCGAGGATCCAGTCGGCAAGCTGCCGCGCCGGCAGCTGCTCGTGGCTCGGTGAGAAGAGCACGCTGCAGCGACTCGTGAGCTCGAGCTCGCGCACCTTGGCGCGGCTCCATTCGTAGTCGGCGCGGTCGCAGATCACGAACTTGACGAGATCCGTGCGTTGCAAGGTGGCAAGCTCGGCGTAGCGGTTGCGCGCTTCCTCGCGCGAGCCCGGCGTCTTCACGTCCACCACCTTGACGACCCGCGGGTCGACACCCTCGAGTGAGAGCGCACCGCTCGTCTCGAGCGACACGCGCAGGCCCGCATCGCACAGCTGCTCGAGCAGGGTCAGGCAGGCCTTCTGCGCGAGCGGCTCACCCCCGGTCACGCACACGTAGCGGGCATCGAGCTCGATGACCCGCCGCAGGATGCCCTCGAGCTCCCACCACTCCCCGCCATGAAAGGCGTACTCGGTGTCGCAGTACTGGCAGCGCAGCGGACAGCCCGTCAGGCGCACGAAGACCGTGGGGATGCCCGCGGTGTCGGCCTCACCCTGCAGGGAGCGAAAGATCTCGGTGATCTTGAGGCGCGCCATGGCGGCGAGCACTCCCTGAGGCGCTCATTGCGAGTCGCTGGGTGGGGGCGCGCTGCTCGCGGCGGCCCCGCCCGTGCCGCCGGCGGCATCGCCTGAGAGCCCCTGCAGGCGCTGCGCGGCGAGCTTCGCCGCGGACGTGTCCGGGAAGCGCTTGGCGACATCGGTGAGGGTGGCGCGCGCGGCGGCATACTGCTTGAGCTCGATCTGGCAGTAGCCGAGCTTCAGCTGCGCATCGGCTGCCTTGCGCGAGCCGGGCCACTGATCCCCGACCATCCGGAATGCGGTGGCGGCGTCCGGAAAATCCCGCTGCACGTAGTAGGCCTCGCCGAGCCAGTACTCGGCGTTATCGGCGAGATTGCTGCGCGGGTAGCTCGTCACGAACTGGCG
Organism: Steroidobacteraceae bacterium; assembly: GCA_035504015.1. Lineage (GTDB taxonomy): Bacteria > Pseudomonadota > Gammaproteobacteria > Steroidobacterales > Steroidobacteraceae > JASHUC01. The sequence goes on along the minus strand of DATJSR010000128.1, from coordinate 22,304 downwards.
CAGCATGGCGATGGCGTCGGCGTACTTGCCGGCCTTGAGCGTATTGAGCGCCTGCTCGTAGGCAGCCTGGTCGCCCTGCTCCGCGGCGGCACCCGGATTGGCCGCTCCGCCGCCGGAGCCACCCGCTGCGGCGCCCGCACCCGAGGCGCTCAACTGCGTCAGCCGTCGGTCGAGATCGGCATACAGGTCGCGCTGCTGCTTGCGCAGGGCGTCGTTGGCATTCTGCAGCTCATCGATGCGCCCCTGCAGCGCGCGCATCTGCGCCTGCAACGCATCCATGCGCTGGGCCAGATCGAGGAGGCTGTTGTTGGAGATCACCCGCTCGATGCGCTGCGTACGCGCATCGAGGTCGTTGAGCTTGATCTGCACCGGATCGTCCTCGGGGGGCGTGGAGGCACAACCCGCCACCAAGGCGAGAGCGAGCGCAGCGCAGGGGACAAGGAGCTTCATGCCATTCGCCTCGATGGCGCGCGGCGCTGCCGGAGCGACCGCGGGCGCTATTTAAGGTAAACGATCTCGACGCGACGGTTCTTCTGCCAGGCCGCCTCGTCGTGGCCGGCATCGGCCGGCCGCTCGGCGCCGTAGCTCACGGTCGTGATCTGTCCGTCGGCCGCGCCCTGCAGCAGCAGCGCGCGTCGCACGGCCTGTGCCCGCCGCTCCCCGAGTCCGATGTTGTACTCGCGCGAGCCGCGCTCATCGGTGTTGCCCTCGAGACGCACGTGCACGGTGGGGTTGGCGGCGAGGTACTTGGCATGGGCCGCGACGATATCCGTGCCCTCGCCTTTGATCTCGCTGCTGTCGAAATCAAAATAGATGACGCGCTTGGTGAGCAGCCCCTCCTGAGGTCCCGGGCCCTCGGCACCGGCACCGCCCTGAGCGCCCGCACCCGCATTGGCGCTGTTGGCGCCGGAGGTCTCGGTACCCGCTCCGGTGCCTGCGCCTGCCGCCGGCGTATTGCCGGTGTCAGGACGCGGAGGCTTGTGGGCACACCCCCCGATGAGCAGTGCCCCGGCAAGAACCAACAGCAGCGAGAATCGACGCATCATAGCTTCTCCATTCCCGATAGAACGCGGATCGCGCGGACGACACCGAGCAGATGATGCCTGCCACCGCGCGCGAGCCCGGCGCGGCCGCCGGGGCGCGCAGGCTTTGTATCACATTTCAGGGACGACCGAAGGGCGCCCATACGGGATCGCGCACGTCCGCCTGCTCGGCCGAGAGGCGCTGCGAGGTGAGCCCATCGACCGACACCCGCTGCAGCACGCTCTGTCCGTGCTCGGTGGCGGCATAGATCAGCATCGCGCCGTTCGGCGCAAAGCTCGGCGACTGGTCGATGCGCCCGTGCGAAAGCACGCGCACCGTGCCGCTCGCGAGGTCCTGCACGGCGATGCGGTAGTCGCTCCCGTCGAGCGTCACCATCGCCAGCTGCGTGCCATCGGGGGACAGGCGCGGCCGCGCGTTGTAGGTGCCCGTGAAGGTGATGCGCTTGGGGTGCTCGCCGGGGTTCACGCCGATCCGATAGATCTGCGGGCCACCGCCGCGATCGGAGGTGAAGTACAGCGACTGCCCGTCGGGTGCCCACACCGCCTCGGTGTCGATCGCCGGATCATCAGTGATGCGGGTGAGCTGCTGGGTCGCGAGATCGAGGATGTAGATGTCGGGGTTGCCGCCCGAGCCTGAGAGCGTGAGCGTCAGGCGATGCCCGTCGGGGGAGAAGGCGGGCGCACCGTTGATGCCCGCGCGAGCCGACACCAGCTGCCGCTCGCCGCTGCGCACGCGCTGCACGTAGATGGAGGAGCGCTTGTTCTCGAAGGAGACATAGGCGAGCCACTCCCCATCCGGAGACCAGGCCGGCGACATCACCGGCTGGTGCGACTCGAGCACCACGCGCGGGTTGGCGCCGTCGGCGTCGGCGACGATCAGCTGAAAGCTCTGCGAGGGTGGGGAGCCCGACACCGATACGTAGGCGATGCGCGTGGCAAAGGCGCCGCGTACGCCGAGGATCTTCTCGTAGATCACATCGCTCACGCGGTGCGCGGCATCGCGCAGCGCACTCGGCGGACCGGTGAAGCGCTGGCTCGCGAGCTGCTCGCCGTTGAGCGCATTCAGCAGCTCGAAGTCCACCGCCAGCTGTCCACTGGTGAGGGCGCTCAGGCGGCCGACGACCACGTAGTCGTTGCCATCGGCACGCCAGTCGCCCAGCTGCACCTCCGAGGCACGCGAGGGGGTGACGCGCATGTGCGCGCGGGCCATGCCGCGAAAGCGGCCGCTGCCCTCGAGATCGTTCTGCACGATCTGCGCCACATCCGTGCTCGCTCCGGTCGCTCCGGGCTCGATGGCGAAGGGCACCACGGCAATCGGGATCGGGTCGGTGACACCGGAGGTGATCTCGATTTTCAGCTGCGCTCGGGCAGTGGCGGCGCACGCGCCGAGCAGCAGCAGCGCGAGCCACGCGCGCGGGCGCGGCAGCATCAGGGTCGCTCTCATGACAGCTCTCTCAATCAGTCCGTGGGCTTGAACTCGATCTCCAACTCTCGCGCGAACAGCGCCGGATCGGGCGGCGCGGGCAAAGGTGAGGCACGATACACCGCATCGAGGATCGACTGGCGCACCGCGGCATCGCCGTTGCAGGCGCCGAGCTTCACGTTCACGACCTGCCCGCCCGGCACCTGCGTCACATCGAGGGTGCAGTCGAGCCCCTCGCGTGCCGTCGGCGGCCGGATCCAGGCATTCTGGATGCGTGCCTGAATGAGACTTCGATAGCTCACCATCTCGGGCCCCGAGCGCACGGCGAGCGCGCGCTCATCCTCGGCAATGCCCTGCTGCAGCTCCGCCTGGCTCTGCGCGAGCTGCGCGGCCTCCTGCTGCTGCTTGCGCTTCTGCTCGGCCTCGCGCTTGGCCTCCGCGAGACGCTGCTGCTCGCGCTGCTTGGCTTCCTGGGCCTCGCGCGCCTTGCGCTCCTGCTCCTGGCGCTGCGCAGCAGCACGCTCGGCTTCCTGACGCTGCGCCTGCTCGCGTGCCTCGGCCTGCTTTTGCTCGGCCTGCTTTTGCTCCGCCTGCCGCTCGGCCTCCTTGCGTGCCGCCTCCTGCGCATCCGGCGGCGGGGGCGCCACGGTCTGATCCTCCGCTGCCGGCGCAGGCGTCGGCGCAGGCGCCACCGGAGCGGGCGGCGGCGGCGGTGTGGAGGGGGCGGCACGGCTGCCGAGCGCGCGCGGATCCACCACAGTGGCATTGATCGCGAGTGCCGGAACCGGTGGCTGGGCGCGCTCGTGCCAGGTCCACCAGCCGTAGGCCAGCGCCCCGATGAGCGCGAGATGCAGCAGGACCGACATCAGGGTGGAGGCCACCCGATCGCGTACCAGCTCCCTCATAGGGCCCGTGGGATGCGCATCCTCAAGAGGGGCGCTTGCGCTCTGGCAGCGGCTCGCTCACGAAGCCCACCTGCCGGGCCCCGGCACGCTGCAGGATCACCATGGCGCTCATCACCTGTCCGTAAGAGATGCGGTAGTCGGCCTTGAGCAGCACCGACACATTCGGCCGGCGCCGCAGCGCGGCGGCCGTACGCAGCTCGACGGTCGGCTCATCGAGCGCCAGATGCGGGTTGCTGCCCACGTTGAGATACAGTCTGCCCTCCCGATCAATGGACAGTATCAGGGGGTTCGAGTTCGGTGCCTCGAGCGTCTGCGCCCCCGCCTTCGGCAGCTCCACCTTGACGCCCTGCGCGAGCAGCGGCGCAGTCACCATGAAGATGATGAGCAGCACGAGCATCACATCGATATAGGGCACGACGTTGATCTCGCCCATCAGCCGCCGACCCCGGGTCACCTGGGCCATCGCTAACCTCCCGCCGCCGCGCTCGCGGCCACCGGCCGCGCGGCATGGCGCTGCAGAATCGAGGAGAATTCCTCCATGAAGGCGTCGTAGCGCAACTCCAGCCTGCCGACCTGATCGGCGTAGCGGTTGAAGGCGATCACCGCCGGAATGGCCGCGAACAGGCCGATGGCGGTGGCGATGAGCGCCTCGGAGATGCCGGGGGCCACCATCGCGAGGGTCGCCTGCTGCACGTTACCGAGTCCGGAGAAGGCGCTCATGATCCCCCAGACGGTGCCGAAGAGCCCCACGTAGGGGCTGGTCGAGCCCACCGTGGCGAGTGTCGAGAGGCTCTGCTCGAGGCGATCAATCTCCTTGAGCCGCGCCACACGCATGGCGCGGCGCGAGCCCTCGAGCAGCTGATCGGCGGGCACCCCGCCTTGCTGGCGCAGGCGCGCGAACTCGCGAAAGCCGAACTCGAAGATGCTGGCCATGCCGCTCGCGCCGCCGCGTGCCTCGATGCCGCGGTACAGCTGCGCGAGATCCCCGCCCGACCAGAAGCTCTGCTCGAACTGCTCGGACTCGCGCCGCGCACGGCGCAGCAGGATGCGCTTCTGAAAGATGATGGCCCAGGAGGTGAGCGAGGCAAAGGCGAGCAGGCCGATGACGATCTGCACCGGTACGCTCGCCTGCGCGATGAGGCGGATGATCGACAGATCCGTGGGCATCTACGCGGGCTCCCGTGCGAGCGCCTCGAGCATGAAGGCGGGCAGGCGCTGGGGTCGAAAGCTCTGCGCATGGACGCAGGCGACGTGGACCTCGGCGCTGACGAGCAGCTGCGCGGAGGGCGCCTCCGGCTCGGTTGCGGGCGCCGGCGCGCGATGGATCGACTGCTCGAAAGCGACCTGCGCCGCGCCCCGGGGCCGCGGCTCGCAGCTCACGATGAGCTCATCATCGAGCCGCGCGGGCCGGCGATAGTCGATGCGCAGGCTGGTGACGGCGAAGAGGATACCGCGCTCGAGCGCCAGGCTGTGCTGCGAGACTCCGCGGGCACGCAGCCACTCGGTGCGGGCGCGCTCGAGGTACTTGAGGTAGTTCGCGTAATAGACCACGCCGCCTCCATCGGTGTCTTCCCAGTACACGCGCGAGCGCCAGCGAAAGGGCGTCATTCCTCATCGCCCTCATCGAGATCGAGCGGCAGTGTTGCGCTCGCGCGCTGCGGAGCCCGCAGGCCAAAGTGCTGATAGGCCTTGCGCGCGGCCATGCGACCGCGCGCCGTGCGCACCAGGAAGCCCTGCTGGATCAGGTAGGGCTCGATCACGTCCTCGAGCGTGCCGCGCTCCTCGCCGATCGCGGCGGCGAGATTGTCGATACCGACCGGCCCCCCCTCGAAGTTCTCGATGATGGTGAGCAGCAGCTTGCGGTCGAGCGTGTCGAAGCCCAGCGGGTCGACCTCGAGCATGTCGAGCGCGGCGCGCGCCACCGGCTCATCGATGCGGCCTGCGGCCTTGACCTGCGCGTAGTCGCGCACCCGGCGCAGCAGACGGTTGGCGATGCGCGGGGTGCCGCGCGAGCGCTGCGCGATCGCGCGCGCGCCGCCCGCATCGATCGGCACCTCGAGGATGCCGGCCGAGCGCTGCACGATCCGATCGAGGTCGGCGATGTCGTAGAACTCGAGTCGCTGCACGATACCGAAGCGATCGCGCAGCGGGGAGGTGAGCAGGCCCGCGCGCGTCGTCGCACCGACGAGGGTGAAGGGTGGCAGGGACAGCTTGATGGAGCGCGCCGCCGGCCCCTCCCCGATCATGATGTCGAGCTGATAGTCCTCCATCGCCGGGTAGAGCACCTCCTCGACCACCGGGCTCAGGCGATGAATCTCATCGACGAACAGCACATCGCGCGGCGTCAGGTTCGTGAGCTCCGCGCACAGATCGCCGGGACGGGCGAGCACCGGGCCGGAGGTCTGGCGCAGGTTGACGCCGAGCTCTGCGGCGATGATGTTGGCGAGGGTGGTCTTGCCGAGCCCGGGAGGCCCGAAGATGAGCACGTGATCGAGCGCCTCCCCGCGAGCCCGCGCGGCGCTCACGAAGATCTCGAGCTGCTGCTTCACCTGCTGCTGCCCGACGTACTCGGCGAGGCGGCGCGGGCGAATCGCCCGCTCGATGGCTTCCTCCTCCGGACGTACCGTGGCAGTCACCGTGCGTTCTGCTTCCACTTGCGCCCCTGTCACTCGCGCGCGGCGCTCTGCAGCGCCCGCCGGATCCACTCCTCGGTGGAGTGTTTACCGGGGCCGGCCGCTTTGAGCAAGCGGCTCGCCTCGGCGGGCTTGTAGCCGAGCGCCACCAGCGCATCGAAGGCCTCGGCCTCGGCGCTGCTCGCTGGCGGGGCGGTGGCGGCGGCGCCCCCGAGCGCTGCGGGCTCCCCGAGCACGCTCACCATGCGATCGCGCATCTCGATGAGCAGCCGCTCGGCGGTCTTGCGTCCGATGCCAGGCACCTTCACGAGCGGCGCCACATCCTGCTCGCGGATGCAGCGCGCGAACACCTCGACGCTCATCCCCGAGAGCAGCGCCAGGGCGATCTTCGGTCCGATGCCGGACACCTTGAGAAGGCTGCGGAACAGGCGTCGCTCCTCGTCGTTGCCGAAACCGTAGAGCACATGAGCGTCCTCGCGCACCACCAGATGCGTGAGCAGTCGCACGTCCTCGCCGATGGCAGGCAGCTGCAGAAAGGTGGACAGGGGCACCTCGATCTCGTAGCCGACCCCGCCCACCTCCAGGGTGAGTTGCGGGGGAAGCTTTGCGCTGATGCGGCCCCGCAGTGAGCCGATCATCCGGAGGAGCCTTCCGTGGAGCGCAGCGCCGCCCGCCGCAGCGCCGGTGCCACCGGCAACGGCACGCGGCGCGAATGCGCATGACAGAGCGCCACGGCGAGCGCATCGGTGGCATCGTGCGGCAGGGCGCCCGCGATGCCGAGCAGGGCGCCGATCATGTGGGCGACCTGCTGCTTGTCCGCGCCGCCCACGCCGACCACGGCCAGCTTGATGGCCCGCGGTGCGTACTCGAACACCGGCGTGCCCTGGGGGATGGCACACAGCGCCGCCCCGCGTGCCTGTCCGAGCTTGAGTGCACTGTCGACGTTGCGATTGACGAACACACGCTCCACGGCGATCTCATCGGGACGATGCTCGGCGATGACACGGCCGACCGCCTCGAAGATGACGCGCAGGCGTTCGCTCAGGCTCTCCTCGGCGCAGCTTACACAGCCGTGGGCGAGATGCACGGCCCGCGCGCCGCTGCACTCGATGACGCCAAAGCCCGTGCGGCGCGATCCGGGATCGAGCCCGAGCACGCGCCAGGTAGCCCCGGCGCTGCGCGCCGTGGCCGCGGAAGGCTCAAACGCCCGCCAGGAGCTCGCTCGCCACTTCGGCATTCGTGTACACGCTCCGCACCTCCGGCAGGGCCCGCAGCTCACCGAGCAGCGCGAGCAGCTCGGAAGCGGCACTGCCCTGTAGCTCCCTCGACGCCGCCGCGCGCGCCGTCACCGCGCCGTGCACGGGCGTGAAGCCCGCCCGCGTGAGTCGCGCGCGCACCGCGCCGAGCTCGTTCGGGTCGGTCAGCACTTCCACGGTGCCATCGGCGCTCACCACCACATCCTCCGCACCGGCTTGCCAGCCGGCGCGCACGAGCGGCGCGGGCGCAACCCCCGGTGCAAAGATGAGCAGTCCGACCTCATTGAACAGGTAGCCGACCGATCCGGGCGCGCCCAGATACCCCCCATGCCGGTACAGCACCTGCCGCAGCAGCGCTCGCGAGCGCGCGCGATCCTCCGTGAGGCAATCCACCAGCAGTGCGCAATCCTCGGGGCCGTAAGCCTCGAACCGCACGAGGCGCGCCTCGGATGCGCCTCCCGGATCACGTACGCCTCTGCCGCGCGTGCCGTGCTCGCTCTCCAGGGCACTCAGGCGGTGCCGGATGTTGGCCCACGTACTGTGACCGGACATGTCTCGACGGCAACTGCGCGCTCGAGGCGCGAGGCACGGGCCGCGTGCGCGGGCGGCGCGTGAGCGTGGGCACGCGCCCGAGCGCCGCGTCATGCAGCAGGCGGGTATCATACGGCAAACCGCCCGGGGCGACATGTCCGCCCCGCTCGGCAGCGCATCCGTGGAAACCGCGCAACTGTGCCCGCCTGAGATCCTGAGCCGCATCGCAGGGTTGCGTGCTGCCATGGAGCAGGAGCGTGGCTGGTCAGCGAGCGTGCTCGCCGGTGCCGCGGAGGCTGCCGAGACGATCGGTGCACTCACCAGCGATGCGGCGCTCGCTACCGCCGTCGTGGGGCAGCGTGCGCTCGAGGACCAGCTCTCCCCGCAAGCACTCGAGCGCCTGGCGGGCAGCACCGCTGCGCACATCGCCCGCGACCTGCGACGCCTCGGTGAGCTCGGGCTGCCCCCGGGGTGGTCACCTGCTCAGGGGCTGCTGCCGGCGCAGGCCGAGGCCGTGCGCAAGATGCTGCTCGCCGTGGTCAGCGACCCGCGCCTGGTGCTCGCGCGTCTTGCGCAGCAGCTGGTGAGGCTGCGCCATGCGCGCGAGCTCGCGCCCGCCGAGCGCGAGCGGCTCGCGGTCGAGGCCCGTGCCGTGTTCGCCCCGCTCGCCAATCGCCTGGGTGTCTGGCAGCTCAAGTGGGAGCTCGAGGATCTCGCCTTCCGCTATCTGCAGGCGCAGGACTATCACCGCATCGCCGCGGCGCTCAACGAGCGCCGCGCCGATCGGGAGCGCTACATCGAGCGCTTGAGTGCCGACCTGCAAAGTGCGCTCACGGCGGCGGGCGTGCCCGCCGAGGTCTACGGCCGCCCCAAGCACATCTACAGCATCTATCGCAAGATGCAGCGCAAGCAGGTGCCCTTCGAGCAGATCTTCGATGTGCGCGCGGTGCGCATCGTGGTCGACTCGGTGAGCGATTGCTACGCCGCGCTCGGGGTGGTGCACGGCAGCTGGACCAATATCCCGGGTGAGTTCGATGACTACATCGCGCACCCGAAGGACAACGACTATCGCTCCATCCACACCGCCGTCGTCGGCCCCGAGGGGCGCAACGTCGAGGTGCAGATCCGCACCCGCGAGATGCAAGAGCACGCCGAGCTCGGCGTCGCGGCGCACTGGCAGTACAAGGAAGGCGGCGCCCGCGATGCGCAGTACCAGCGCAAGATCGAGTCCGTACGGCGCCTGCTGCAGCCCGGGCAGGCGAGCGATGTCGAGCGCGACGCGCTCGAGGAGCTGCGCTCGCAGCTCTTCGCCGATCGGGTGTACGTACTCACCCCCAAGGGGGAGGTGATCGATCTGCCCCGCGGTGCCACGCCGCTCGATTTCGCCTATCACGTGCACACGGACCTCGGCCATCGCTGCCGCGGCGCGAAGGTCAACGGGCGCATCGCAGCGCTCACCCATCCCTTGAGCAACGGCGAGGTGGTGGAGGTGATCGCGGGCAAGCACCCGGCGCCGAGCCGCGACTGGCTGGCGCCCGAGCTCGGCTACCTCGTCGCGCCGCGCAGCCGCGCCAAGGTGCGCTCCTGGTTCCGCCTGCAGGATGCCGCGGACAACCGCAGCGCCGGCCGCTCGATCGCCGAGCGCGAGCTCGCCCGCGCGGGGGCCGGCCCCGAGCTGCTCGCCAGCTTGGTCCAGGAGTTGAAGAGCGGCAGCAGCGATCAGCTCTATCAGCTGCTCGGTGAAGGCGAGATCACGGCTACCCAGCTCGCGCAGGTGATCGCGCGCCACGTCAAGCCGGCGAGCCCCGTGGTCCCGCGACGCGCGCGACCCGGCAATGCCAAGCGGCGCAGCCCGGTCGAGATCGAAGGGGTGGGCGACCTGCCGATCACCCTCGCACGCTGCTGCGCTCCCATCCGCCCGCAGCCGATCGTGGGCTACGTCACCGTAGAGCGCGGCGTCACCATCCACCGCGCCGGCTGCGCCAGCCTCGCCCGCATGCAGGCGGAGAATCCGCAGCGCATCCTGCAGGTCGATTGGACGGCGGCGGGCGAGGGGGACCTGCTCAGCGTGGAGCTCGCGGTCTCGGCCTACGACCGGCGCGGCCTGGTGCGCGATCTCACCGATCTCATCACCCAGGAGCGCTTGAGCATCGAGGCGATGACCACGACGACCGACCCCGAGGCTGGAACGGCCGAGGTGTCGGTGAGGCTCGGCGTGCGCGATCTGGATCAGCTCGCGCGCCTGACGAAGCGTCTCTCGGGCGTTGCCAACGTGCTCACCGTGCGGCGCATGCGTTAGCCGGAACTTCGCACAGCATCGATCGTATACATCGGGGCGCCATCGCGCGCTCGTCACGCCAAAAAAAGGGCCCTTCCATGCATACCTGGCATCTGTCGATCAGCACCGGACCGCTCATTGCGCTCATCGCCGGCATTCTCATTCTGATCTTTCCGCGCCTGCTCAACTACGTGATCGCAATCTACCTGATCATCATCGGTCTGCTCGGCATCTTCGGCGCCCCCGGCGGCGCCCATATCTAGGGCTGCAGCCACGGCAGGTGCTCGAGATCGACGTTGCCGCCGGAGAAGACGACGCCGACCTTGAGTCCCGCGATCGGCAGCGCGCCCGCGAGCAGCGCGGCGAGCGGCACGGCAGCGGAGGGCTCGATCACGAGCTTCATCACCTCCCACACCAGGCGCATGGCGGCGATGATCTGCTGCTCGCTGGCGGTGATGATCTCATCGACGTGCGTGCGGATGATGGCAAAGGTGAGCGCACCCAAAGAGCTGCGCAGGCCGTCTGCGATCGTGCTCGGATCGCCCGCGGGCAGCAGCCGCCCGCTGTGAAGTGAGCGGCGGGCATCATCGGCTGCGGCCGGCTCGGCACCGATCACCCGGATGCCGGGCCGCAGGCCCTTGGCCGCGACCGCGACGCCGCTCAGCTGCCCTCCGCCACCCACCGGCGCCACGATGACATCGAGCTCGGGGCGCTCCTCGAGCAGCTCGAGCGCCCAGGTTCCCTGCCCCGCCATCACCGCCAGATCGTTATACGGATGCACGAACACGGCCCCGGTGCGGGCCATCAGGGCTTGCGCCGTGGCCTCGCGCGCGGCGAGCGTCGGCTCGCACAAGCTCACCTGCGCGCCATAGCGCGCGACCGCCTGCCGCTTCACCGCCAGCGCGCTGGATGGCATCACCACGTAGGCGGGGATCTGACGGCTCCTGGCGGCGAGCGCGAGCGCCGCGCCGTGGTTACCCGAGGAGTGCGTGAGCACGCCGCGGCGTGCCTCAGCGGCTGTCAGGGCGAGCACGGCGTTGTGCGCGCCGCGGGCCTTGAAGGCACCCACGCGCTGCAGGTTCTCGCATTTGAAGAAGAGCTGCGCGCCGCTGAGCGCATCGAGCGTGGCGCTCGTCATCACGGGGGTGCGGTGGATGTGCGCGCGAATTCTCGCGTGCGCGGCGCGGATATCCGCAAGGCTCAGCGCCGCCCCCGGCGCCACGGTGCCGGCGGCGGGCTCAGGCGCAGGGCCGTGCTCGCTCATGGGCGCCGCGCTAGCGGTTGATGTAATCGATGGCGCGCTTGTCGACGGCGAGTGCCGCCTCGTGCACCGCCTCCGAGAGCGTCGGATGCGCGGTCATCGTGCGCTGCAGATCCTCGCTGCTGGCCGAGTACTCCATCGCAAGCACCGCCTGCGCGATGAGCTCTCCGGCGAGGGGTCCGATGATGTGCACGCCGAGGATCTCATCGTCATCCTGCGCGGCGATCAACTTGACGAAGCCCGCCGTTGCCTCCATCGCGCGCGCACGGCCGTTGGCAAGGAACGGGAAGACACCGATCTTGTAGGCGCGCCCGCTCGCCTTCACCTGCTCCTCGGTGGCGCCGACGGTTGCGATCTCCGGGGCCGTGTAGATGACGTTCGGAATGGCGTGGTAGTTCACCTCGCCATAGCGCCCGGCGATGCGATCGGCCACCGTGACCCCCTCCTCCTTGCCCTTGTGTGCGAGCATCGGCCCACGCACGCAGTCCCCGATCGCCCAGACACCCTCCGCGCCCGTGCGACAGTGCTCATCCACCTCGATGAAGCCGCGCGCATCGAGCTTGACACCGGTGTCGCTCGCGAAGAGCTCGCGCGCGACCGGCCGGCGCCCGATGGCGACGATGAGCTGATCGACCTCGAGGCTCTGCGCACCCTTGCCGTCCGTGTAGCTCACGGCCACAGCGCCCGGCTCGCGCACACTCGCCCCGGTCACTTTGGCGCCCAGGCGAATGTCGAGCCCGAGACGCTTGAGATGGCGCAACGCCTCCTTCGCAAGCTGCTGATCGGCTGTTGCCAGGAACTCGGGCAGCGCCTCGAGGATGACGACCTCGCTGCCGAGGCGGCGCCACACGCTGCCGAGCTCGAGCCCGATCACCCCGGCGCCGATCACTCCGAGGCGCTTGGGGATCGCCGCCAGATCGAGCGCGTCCCAGGAGTCGATGATGCGCTGGTGATCGAAGGGCGCAGCCTTGAGCTCCATGGGCTCCGAGCCCGAGGCGAGCACGACGTGCTTGGCGCCGAGCTCGCGCCGCGAGCCATCGGCGGCGCTCACCTCGATGCGCCGGCCCGCCAGCAGGCGCGCGCGACCCTGCACGGCGGTGACGCCTGCCGCCTTGAAGAGCGCGACGATGCCATCGGTGCTCTTCTTGACGATGCCCGCCTTGCGCTTCTGCAGCGTGGCGAGATCCACCTCGATCCCCGAGGCGCGGATGCCGTGCAGCGGAAACTCCTCGCGCAGGCGGTGGTAGAGCTCGGTCGACTCGAGCAACGCCTTCGAGGGAATGCAGCCCGCATTGAGGCAGGTGCCGCCGAAGACGCGCGTGCCGTCGCGGTTCTGCCAGTCATCGATGCAGGCGACGCTGAGGCCGTTCTGCGCGGCACGCAGCGCAGCGGGATAGCCCGCAACGCCTGCGCCGATCACGATCACATCGAAGCTGTCTGCCATGAAATCGCTCCGCTAATGTGAAGCTCGGGTCGGGCATCCTGCCACGCCCCTCGCTGCGGCGAGCAAAAGGCGCGACTTTCGCTCGCCGCTCGCCGCCTGCGGCGGCGAGCACATCCCTGTGCCTGCATCCGTCACAGGCCGAGCAGCATGCGCCCCGGGTCCTCGAGCGAGTCCTTGACGGCGACCAGGAACTGCACCGCATCGCGCCCATCGATGATGCGGTGATCGTAGCTCAGCGCCAGATACATCATCGGACGGATGACCACCTGGCCGTCGACCGCCATCGGGCGCTCCTGAATCTTGTGCATGCCGAGGATCGCGCTCTGCGGAGCATTCACGATGGGCGTCGACAGGAGCGAGCCGAACACCCCGCCGTTGGTGATCGTGAAGGTGCCGCCGGTGAGCTCCTCGAGCGTGAGCGAGCCCTCGCGCGCGCGGCTTGCGTAGGCGGCGATCTCCTGCTCGATCGCGCCGAAGCCCTTGCCGTCGGCATCGCGCACGATGGGCACGATCAGTCCGCGATCGGTGGAGACGGCGACGCCGATGTCATAGAAATCGTGATAGACGATGTCGTTGCCGTCGATCGATGCGTTGACGATCGGAAAGCGCCGCAGCGCCTCCACGCACGCCTTGACGAAGAAGGACATGAAGCCGAGCTTCACGTGGTGCTCCTTCTCGAAGCGATCCTTGTAGCGGGCGCGCAGCTGCTGCACCGCGCCCAGGTCGACTTCATTGAAGGTGCTGAGGAGCGCCTGCGTGGATTGCGCCTCCACCAGGCGCTGCGCGATGCGCTGGCGCAGCCGCGTCATCGTGACGCGCCGCTCGGCACGTCCGGAGCGCGCGGTGGCGGGAGCGGGTACGGGGGCGGGTGCCGGGGCGGGCACTGCGCGCGCTGCAGTCGCCACCGCACTCGCCGCCGCACTCGCCGGCGCAACCGCGGCGGTGGCAGGCGCAGCGCGCCGGTCCAGATACTCGATGACATCGGACTTGGTCACGCGTCCGTCGCGCCCCGAGCCTGCGATCACGCCCGGATCGAGGCGGTTCTCCTCGACCAGGCGGCGCACGGAGGGGCTGAGCTTCGCGGCTTGACGCGTGCTCTCGGTCGCGGCCGCTGCCGGTGCCGGTGCCGGTGCAGGCTCCTCGCGGCGCGGAGCGGCCGATACGCTCGCAGCCGGCGCCTTCGCAGCCGCCGCAGCGCCGGCGCCCTCCTCGAAGACCGCGAGCAGCTGCCCCGCCGTGACGGTGGCGCCGCTTTGTACCTTGAGCTCGCGCAGCACGCCGTTGGCGGGTGCCGGCACTTCGAGCACCACCTTGTCGGTCTCGAGATCGGCAAGGTTCTCATCGCGGCTCACCGGCTCGCCCGGCTGCTTGTGCCAGGCGACCAGCGTCGCATCGGTGATCGACTCCGGCAGCTGGGGCACGCGGATCTCAATGCTCATCGACAATCTCCTCGCAAGCCCGCAGCGGCTGCCGGGGCACACACAAGGCTCTCAGGCAGACGGCCTACACGCTTTTGCGCAGCTGCGTCACCAGCAGTCGTGCGGTATCGCGGCCCGTCTCTTCGGTGGCCGTGGCGCGCAGCGCCGCCTCGACCAGCTGGTGCTGTTCGGCCTCGTGCACTTTCATGATGCCGGTTGCCGGCGCCGCAGCGGGCGCGCGGCCCGCGTAGAGCACCGGGCGGCTGGTGCGGCTCTCGAGACGGTGCCGGATCTGATACCAGGCGCCCTGGTTCTGCGGCTCCTCCTGGCACCACACGATCTCGCGGGCGGCGGGGTAGCGGCGCAGCACCGCCTCGTACTCATCACCGGGGAAGGGGTAGAGCTGCTCGAGGCGCACCAGCGCCACATCGCGAATGCCCTCCTTGCGCCGTGCACGCAGCAGGTCGAAATAGACCTTGCCGCTGCACACGACGACGCGCTTCACCTGCGCGGGGGGCAGCTCCTCGGCCTCATCGATGACCACGGCGAAGCCACCGTGAGTGATGTCCCCGAGCTGCGAAACGGACAGATCGTTGCGCAGCAGGCTCTTCGGCGACATCACGATCAGGGGCTTGCGGAACGAGCGCAGCATCTGCCGGCGCAGCATGTGGAACATCTGCGCCGGGGTGGAAGGCACGCATACCTGCATGTTCTGCTCGGCGCACAGCTGCAGGAAGCGCTCGAGACGGGCCGAGGAGTGCTCGGGGCCGGAGCCCTCGTAACCATGTGGCAGAAGCAGCACGAGCCCGCACAGGCGCCCCCACTTCGACTCCCCGGAGCTGATGAACTGATCGATGATCACCTGAGCGCCGTTGGCGAAGTCCCCGTACTGCGCCTCCCACACCGTGAGCGCATTGGGCTCAGTGGTGGAGTAGCCGTACTCGAAGCCCACCACCGCCTCCTCCGAGAGCACCGAGTCGATGATCTCGACGCGCGGCTGGTGCTCGCGCACGTGCTGCAGCGGGATGTAGGTGGCATCGGAGTTCTGCTCGTGCAGCACGGCGTGGCGGTGAAAGAAGGTGCCCCGGCCGCTGTCCTGCCCCGAGATGCGCACCGAGAAGCCATCCTCGAGGAGCGCCCCGTAGGCGAGGGTCTCGGCGCAGCCCCAGTCCATCGGCACCTCACCGGCGAGCATCTTCGCGCGGTTGGCGAGCACCTGCGCCACGCGCGGGTGCAGGCTGAAGTTCCCCGGCACGGCGATGATGCGCGCACCGAGTGCGCGCAGCCGCGCAGGATCGAGGCTCGTCTGCACGCGCTCGGTCCAGTCGGCCTCGCGGTACTTGTTCCAGTCGACCGTGAACTTGTTGCCGATCATGCCGAGCGAGGCGCGCGCGAGCGGGCGGCCCTGCTCGAGCTGCTGGCGGTAGCGCTCGATGAGCTCGGCCACCTCCGCCTCGGTGACGACGCCCTCGCTCACCAGGCGATCCGCGTAGAGCTTGCGCGCCGGCGGATGCGCGCGGATCGCGCGGTACATGAGCGGCTGCGTGGCGGCCGGCTCGTCCGCCTCGTTGTGGCCGTGGCGGCGATAGCAGACGAGGTCGATGACCACGTCCTTGTTGAACTTCATGCGGTACTCCAGGGCGAGACGGCCGACGAACAGCACCGCCTCCGGATCATCCGCATTGACGTGAAAGATCGGCGCCTCGAGCATCTTGGCCACGTCGCTGCAGTAGATGGTCGAGCGCGCATCGCGCGGGTCGGACATGGTGAAGCCGACCTGATTGTTGATGATGACGTGCAGCGTGCCGCCGGTGTAGAAGCCGCGCGCCTGAGACAGCTGCAGCGTCTCCATCACCACGCCCTGCCCGGCAAAGGCGGCATCCCCGTGGATGAGCAGCGGCAGCACGTGCTCGCCACGCGCATCGCCGCGGCGCTCCTGGCGGGCGCGTACCGAGCCCTCGACGACCGGATTGACGACCTCGAGGTGCGAGGGGTTGAAGGCGAGCGCGACGTGCACGTTGCCCGCGGGCGTGCGCAGGTCGGAGGAGAAGCCCTTGTGATACTTCACGTCCCCCGAGCCCTGCTCGTGGGCGAGATCGTACTTGCCCTCGAACTCGGAGAAGATCGCCGAGGGAGGCTTGCCGAGCACGTTCACGAGCACGTTGAGGCGACCGCGGTGAGCCATGCCGATCACCAGCTCCTCCACGCGCGCCGCGCCGCCGCGCTGGATGAGATCGTCGAGCAGCGGGATGAGCGCATCGCCGCCCTCGAGCGAGAAGCGCCTCTGTCCGACGTACTTGGTGTGCAGATAGCGCTCGAGCCCTTCGGCTGCGGTGAGCTGCCAGAGGATGTTGCGGCGTTCCTCGTTGCTGAAGCGGTTGCGCACCCGCCCCGCCTGGAACTCATCCTGCAGCCACAGCCGCTCCTCGGAATTCGATACGTGCGCGAACTCGGCGCCGATCGGGCCCGCGTAGATGCTCTCGAGCTGGGTGAGGATGTCGCGCAGCTTCATGCGCCGGGGCACCGCATCCGTGCGGCTGCCGGTGAAGAACTGCTCATCGAGATCGGCATCGGTGAGTCCGAAATAATCGAGCGCGAGGACGCGCGGGCGCTCGCGGGGCATGAGCCCCAGCGGGTCGAGGTGCGCCATCAGGTGACCGCGATTCGACCAGATCTGGATGAGCCGGGAGACCGCCGCCTGCTTGGCGCTGCCCGGTGGCGCCTCGGCGGCGGGCGCCTCGGCGGCGGGCGTAGATGCCCCGGCCGGGGCTGCGCTCTCAGGAGCGCTCGGGGCGGCCCTCCCGGGTGCCCCGCCCGCCTGTGAGGCGCGGATCGGCAGAGCCGCCGCGCCTGCACCGGCACCCCCCAGGCGCTCGAAGTAGGCGCGCCAATGCGCCGGTACGCTTGCCGGGTCGCTCAGGTACTGCGCGTAAAGGCTTTCCAGAAAGGTGGCATTGCCACCGTAGAGAGGCGTTGGTTCCAACATTGGGGTCGATCGATGCGGGGCGGGAGCTGGCCCGACTTCAGGCGCGCACGAGGCTCGCAGGCGGCATAGTTCATTTTAACGGAAGCCGCCATGCCGTGACACGCGTCACCGATCCTCACGAGTGCGACTCGGGGACGCCCGGGAGGCGCCCCGGATGCGCCCTTCAGCGCCCGATGCCGAGCAGCGGCCAGACCGGCAGCTCGCGCAGCAGCGAGAGCTCGTAGCCGACGAGCACGAGGTAGGCGAGCAGCAGCGCGTACAGGATCGTCCCCACCGGTAACCAGCCGAAAGCGCGCACCCGCGCGACGATGGCGAGCAGTACTACGCCCCCAGCCGTCAGGGCGAGCTTGACGGCGACGAAGCCGTGCGGTCCGCCGCGCACGAACAGCGCCATCAGCGGGTTCTCCTCGAACGCCCCGTGGTTGAGCAGCAGCAGCGTGAGCAGCGCATCGGCCACGGAGAGCAGCACGATCAGTACGCCGATCGCCATCCAGCGCGCCTCGTGGAAATCTCGGCAGGCCACGCCGTGCTCGTGCGAGCGACGCGGGCCGCGACGGCGTGGCCGCACCCCGCCGCGCAGCAGCGCATAACAGGTGCGCGTGCGACGGTCGGCGCCGTGACGGCGCTCCTCGTGAGTCAGCTCGAGCTCGTTCCCCAGCACGTTCGCCGTCACGCTTGTTCTCGTTCTTGGCAACTGCGGTGCACCATTATCGTGTGCCCGGCCCAACTTTTGGTGGCTCCGGCACCGCAACTTAGGCCTGCGGCCGAAGCGCGGTCAAGGCTCACAGCGCTCCGCCACGCTTAAGTTTAATGGGAACCACCCCGCGCGGCCAATCGTTGGCTCGTCAGCGATAGGAGGTTCGAAGCCATGGCTGCCGTGCTCGTCGCCCTGTACGAGGGACACCCCGCCGCAGAGCGGGTGCGCGATCGACTCGTGCACGAGGGCTTTCCGACCGATCGCGTGCGGCTGACCTCGAGCCTGGAACCTGGCGAGGCGCGCAGCGTTCCGGCCGGCAGCCGCGAGCGGCAGTTCCATCGCTATTTCCGCAGCCTCTTCGATGAGCCGGCCAAGCGTCGGCACGCCGATCGGCTGGCCGAGCGCGTGGAAGGCGGCGCGGCCGCCGTGGCGGTGCACCCGCGCGGGGATGAGGAGATCGCACTCGCGCTGCGGGTGCTCGAGGAGGGCGCGCCGCTCGACCTCGGGCGCGAGCATCTCGATGACACGTTCCTCGAGCACGCCGCCGCGACCAAATCGCGTCCGTACCTCGAGCGCGTGCTCACCGGCAGCTCCTCGGAGTAAGCCTCGACGCGCCAGACCCGGGCCCTCTGCGCGAGCTGCGCAGCGGGCACGCATGCCCGGTATCATCGGGCGCCCGAGGCTCGGGACAGGAGACATCATGCTGCGATCCTCACGCTTGCTCGCGTTGCTGGGGCTTGTGCTGCTGAGCGTGCCCGCCCTCGCTCAGACGCCCACGTGGACGGAGGGACAGAACTATTTTCTGATCCAGCCCGCACAGCCCTCGAATGCCCCTGCCGGCAAGGTCGAGGTCACCGAGGTGTTCTCCTACGCCTGTCCGGCGTGCAATCAGTTCTACCCGGTGATGGATCGTCTGAAGGCGACCCTGCCGGGGAATGCGAGCGTCGACTACGTCGCTGCCGCCTTCAACCCCGCCGAGGATTGGCCGGTGTTTCAGCGCGGCTTCTACACCGCGCAGCTGCTCGGGGTGGCCGAGAGGACCCACGACGCCATGTTCGATGCGGTCTGGAAGAGCGGCGAGCTCGCCGTGGTCGACCCGGTGACCCATCGCCTGCGCAACCCCGTGCCGACCATCGAGGACCTCGCCGACTGGTACCACCGCGTCGCCGGCGTCGACAAGCAGCACTTTCTGGCCACCGCGCACTCCTTCAGCGTCGATGTGAAGATCCGCCAGGCCAATGCCCTGGTGCTCGCCTACCAGGCCGACTCGACACCCACCCTGGTGGTCAACGGCAAGTACCGCCTGACGCCCGGGTCTGCCGGCGGCTACAACCAGACGATCGAGCTGGTGAAATACCTCGTGCAGCGCGAAAGCCACTGACCCCAAGCGAAGCACCACGGAGCGCGCCGAGCGGATTTGCCCAGGCAGTGCATCCGAACGCCTCGGTGGCAGCATCCTCTTGGGTATGACACACGCCCTCGGGAGGAATCATGCATCTTGAGAGAGCCGTCGCCGTGGCTGCCTTCTGGCTCTTCGTGGCACTCGCCGCCGTGTTCGGCATGTATTTCGATTATCGCCGGCGCAAGCTGCAGGTCGAATCCCTGCGCATCGCCGCCGAGCACGGCGAGCGGCTCGACCCGCAATTGCTCTCGCGCCTGATCGCCGAGAGCCGTCCGCCCGAGAGCGAGTCCCCGCAGGAGCTCGCGCCGTACCTGCAGATCGGCGGCATCATCACCATTGCGAGCGGCGCCGGCGTTGGCCTGCTCGCCTTCTTCGTTGCGCACGTGTGGCCCGTAGCGCTCTATCCCACGCTCGGGGCGGGGGTGCTCGCCGTGTGCATCGGCATCGGATTGCTGGTCGCGGCGCGGGCGCTACGCAAACATCCCATCCCCACGCGTGCGCCGGATGCGCACGCGTGAGCTCCCCGCAGCCTCGCCCACGGCTGGGCGAGGCAGCTGAAGCGACACTCGTGATCGCTGCCAGAGCCGGAGATGATGGGGCTTATGCGGAGCTCGTGCGCCGGCGCGAGCAGTGGTTGCGGCACCTGCTGCGGCGGCTGTGCCGCGATCCCGACGAGGCGGACGATCTCGCGCAGGAGGCGCTCCTGCAGGGCTGGCGCACGCTGCGCGCACTGCAGGCGCCGCAGGCCTTCGGCGCCTGGCTGCGCCGCATCGCCGTGAACGAGTATCTGCAGCGGATGCGACGGCGCGCCCCGCAGCTCGTCCCGGCGGGTGACGGGTCCTTCGAGCAGGAGCTGGCCGCGGAGCCCAACGACGCCGCGCGGCTCGATCTCGAGGAGGCACTCGCACGGCTCGCACCCGAGCCGCGGCTGTGCATCGTGCTGAGTTACGGCGAGCGCCTGAGCCACGCCGAGATCAGCGCGGCGACCGGCCTGCCGCTCGGCACGGTCAAGTCGCACATCGCGCGGGGCGCGGCGCGGCTGCGCGCGCTGCTCAAGGAGTATGCGCATGAGTGATTTTGCAGATCAGAGCGACTCTGAAGAGCCTCTCGATGCATCGCTGCTGCGCGCCTTCGCCAGCGAGCCGGAACCGCTGCCCAGTGGCGCCTTCCTGGCGCAGCTGGTCGCACGCCTGCAGCGCGAGCAGCGCCGCGCTGCGGCGCGGCGCATCGCGCTTGGGCTGTGCCTGGCGGTGCTCGCCGGCTGGCTGCTCACCCCGCTCGCCGCCTCTGTCTCGCTGCGGCTCAGCGGGCAGGCGCTGGGCGCGCTGCCGCAGCTCGATCAGCTGGCGCTCACCCCGGTGGGCTCGCTGCTACTCGTACTCGCCTTCGGAGCCGGCTGGCGGCTGCTGCGCCGCTGAGGCAGCGCCATGGCCGCTCAAGTGCGCCCCCGCCTCCGGCGGTAAGCGCGCAAAGGAATACAGCGACAGCGCGCCAACCGCCGTCAGGGCGAGCAGCGCCAGCCGGCAGTCGAGCACGCTCACGTGCGCGGCACTCGCACCGCTTGCCAGTGCGGTGGCGTTGAGCACGATCGCCGCGATCGACACGGCAAGCGCATTGGTGAGCTGCAGCAGCAGATTCCACAGCACCGAGGCGCTGCCGAGCTCCTCGTGCGGCACATCCGCAAAGGCAAGCGTGGAGAGTCCGCTGAAGAGCAGCGAGCGGCCCATTCCGCTCACGATGAGCAGCGCGCCGACGATCCAGTACAGGCCCGGGCCCGCGTACAGCGCGCACCCCGCCGTGGCGAGCAGCATCAGCGTGCTGCTCGCGAGCAGCACGCGGCGATAGCCGTAGCGACGCAGCGAACGACTGACGATCAGCTTCAGCAGCAGATCACCGCCGTTGAGCGCCAGCAGCAGCACGCCGGCGGCGAACGCACTGTAGCCCAGGCCGACCTGGAACATGAGGGGCAGCACGAAGGGCAGCGCCCGCACGGGCAGGCGCACCAGCAGCCCTCCGCCGAGCGTCGTCACCGCGTAGGTGCGCACGCGCAGCGCCGCGAGTGAGAGCACCGGATGGGGATGGCGCCGGAGATGTCGCACGGCGAGCCAGCCACACACGCCTCCCGCAACGGTCAGGGCAAGCCCGCGCTGCCAGGCGGCGCTGCTCTCGCTGAGTGCAGTGAGTCCCAGCAGCACGCCGCAGGAAGCCGCCGCCGTGAGCCCAAAGCCGATCCAATCGAAGGGACGCGGTGCGGGCGCCGGCCGCGGTTCGATGAAGCGCAGCACGAGCAGCACGCCGGCGATCCCGACCGGTAGGTTGAGCAGGAAGATCCACGGCCAGGAGAGGTAGGTGACGATGATCCCCCCGACCGGTGGCCCGAGCGTGGGGGCGATCAGCATCGGCACGGTGCTGATCGTGATCACGCCGATCAGGTCCTCCTTGCGGGCCGACTGCAGCAGGATGATGCGGGCGACGGGCGTCATGAGGGCCGCGGCAGCCCCTTGCAGCACGCGCGCCGCGATGAACTGCGGCAGGCTGCGCGAGAGCGCGCACAGCACCGAGGCGAGAGTGAAGCCGACGAGCGCGAGCGCGAAGACGCGCCGCGCGCCCCAGCGATCGGCGACCCAGCTGCTGCTCGGCAAGAGCAGCGCCTGCGCGAGGATGTAGATGGTGATGCCGATGCTCAGATCGACGGGGTGCACGCCGAAGCTGCCGGCCATCTGCGGCAGCGCCACCAGGACCACGGAGCTGTCGAGTTGCGCCATGAACAGCGCACACGCGACGATGAGCGCGATGAGACGCGGACTGGTATTCGATCCGCGCCGCTGCGGCATGGCTCAAGAATACACCTAGGGCGTTCGCACCTCGTGGTCGAGCCCGCTGACGGCGCGCTCCATCAGGGAGGCGGTGGGCGGCCAGCCGGCCGCCAGCGGAAAGAGCACCCGGCGGACCACGCGCATCGGGGCGCGGCGTCCCCGCCCGATCCTCGTCAGCAACTCCACGCGCCGCACCACCTGACGGTGCACG
>DATJSR010000127.1:0-3959 GCA_035504015.1 Steroidobacteraceae bacterium | reverse complement strand
CTTCACGGCGCTCGGCGTTTTCAGCGCCATCTTCGCCGTGCAATGGCTGCGCCTCGCGCGCGACCCGCGGCGGCGCGAGCGGCCGACTCTCTCCGACCTGGGGATAGGCCTGCTGACCAACTTCCTCGATGCGCTCGGCATTGGCTCGTATGCGCCGACCACCGCGCTCTACAAGTTCCGCGGCCGGCCGAGCGATGAGCTCATTCCCGGCACTCTCAACGTTGGCAGCGTCTCGGTAGGCATCGCTGAAACCGTCTTTTTCGTCACTGTCATCGCGGTGGAGCCGAAGCTGCTCGTGGCCATGGTGGCGAGCGCGACGGTCGGCGCCTGGCTCGGCGCCGGCGTGGTGAGTCGCATGCCGCGGCGTGCGATCCAGATTTTCATGGGGCTCGCGCTGCTCATCGCGGCGGTGACCTTCGTCATGGGCAATCTCGGCGCCTTCCCGGTTGGCGGCATGGCGCGCGGGCTCGCGGGCTGGCCGTTCGTCGTGGCGGTGACAGCCAACTTCATCTTCGGCGCGCTCAACACCGTCGGTATCGGCTGGTACGCCCCGAGCATGGTGGTGCTGGCGCTGCTCGGGCTCAATCCAGTCACCGCGTTTCCCATCATGATGGCCTCGGGCGGCATCATGCTGCCTGTGGCGGGCTTGCGATTCCTGCGCACGGGCCGGTTCTCGTGGGGACCCTCCCTGGGCCTCGCCGTCGGCGGAGTGATTGGCGTATTCATCGCCGTCTTCATCGTCAAGAGCCTGCCGCTGCGAGCGTTGCGGTGGCTGGTCACCGTGGTGGTCGCGTATGCCGCGGTGGTCATGCTGCGCTCGGCGCGGCGGGCGGCCGGTCCCACAGAGGGCGCCACGCGCCAAGATTTCGTATCTCACGATATAAAGGGGGGCAGCCTATGAAGCGACTTCCACGCCGCGCTGCGGCCAGCGGAATCGCTGCGGTGTTGGTACTGGGCTGCGTGCGGCTCGTGCAGCCGGCGCAAGCAGCGGCTGCCGCGGGAGAGGCCACGCCACCGGTGCTGCAGAGTGAAACGGCGGGCACGACCCCGTTCCCGGGCCTGACCGCCCACGAGCTGGCATACAGCGCGATGGACTCCGTCGGCGCCGCCCCGGGCATCCGCATCATCAATGGCGACACGGCGAGCCTCGTCGGCACCGTATATTCGTCCCAGTACGAGAATTTCGCGTGGGCGCCGGACCATCGCACCCTCTATGTCTCGGAGACATACTGGACGATGGGTAACCGGGGCACGCGCGAAGATGTGCTGTCGATCTACGGCGGCCCCACGCTGCGCAACGAAGGCGAGATCACACTCCCGGGGCGCCTCATCTCGGACCCGAAGACGAATACCTTCGCCTTGAGCGCCGATGGCCACTATGCGTACGACTACAGCTTCCAACCGGCTCCATCGGTCAGCGTAGTCGACCTGAGGCAGCGCAAGCTCCTCGCCTCGGTGGAGATCCCCGGCTGCGGCCTGGTATACCCGTTCGGCGAACGCGGATTCGCCTCGTTGTGCGCTGATGGCTCGCTGGCCGTGATCGACGCCGACCCACAGGGTCGGTACTCCGTCCACCGCACCAATCGCTTCTTCGACATCATGAACGATCCGGTGATGGATGAGAGTATCGGCGATGCCCGCAGCGGCCTGGCGTTCTTCATCACCAACAACGGTTGGGTCCACCCGGTGCACCTGGGAGACCAGCCCCGGTTCGACCAGGCCTGGTCGATCGAGCAGGCCGCCGGCCTCTCGCCGGCCACCTCGCGGGTGGGCTCGATCAGCTGGCGCCCAGGCGGTCAGGTGTTCGCGGCGTACCAGCAGTCGACTGCGCGCCTCTACGTGCTGATGCACGAGGGGCACCCCTGGAGCAGCGAGCAGGCGGGTACCGAGATCTGGGTGCTCGACACCCGGCAGCACCGGCTGCTGCAGCGTTGGCAGGTGCCGGAATCGGCTTCGCTGGTCGCCATCACGCCGGATGCGCATCCGCTGCTCTTCGCCTTGTCGAGCAACTGGCTCTGGGTGATGAGCCCGGATTCCGGGGCGGTGCTGCGCGCGATGCAGATCGTGCAGCCGGCCCTGGTCAAGGTGAGAGGTGAATAACATGAAGCGAATTGGCGTCGACAACTGGGGGGAGGGGCTGACGCGCCGACTGGCGGGGCAGCTCTCCAGGCGCAGCGCACTGGCTAGACTCGGGGCACTGCTGGTGGCAGCTCCAGCCTTCCCGTTGCTGCCTGTGCAGCGTGCTAGAGCGGCAGATGCGAGTGGCGGCACGGACTTCAGCCGTGCGGCTCAAACGACGGACGACCAGGCCTGCAACTACTGGCGCTACTGCGGTATCGATGGCAACCTGTGCTCCTGCTGTGGCGGCAGCACGCATTCCTGTCCTCCGGGATCGCAGCCCTCGCCGACGTCCTGGATCGGCAGTTGCATCAATCCTGCCGATCAGCGGCCGTACCTGGTCGCCTATCGGGACTGCTGCGGAGCCTCCGTTTGCAACAAGTGCGGCTGCCTCAACACGGACCATGCGATGCCCATCTACCGGCCGCAGGCCAACAATCACGTCATCTGGTGCATCGGGACAAACACCTTCGAGTATCACTGTTCGATGTCTGTCCTGGTCGGACTGGCGGAATGATTCTTTGGCGGTGAGCATCGTGAGTCGTCGCTGCGCGATCCCGCTGGGGTTGGCTGCCTGCGTGCCGGCGCTGGTCGCGGCGGTGGCGCTCGGCGCCACGCCGCGGGCGAGCCGGACGCGGTCCGTGACCCGACTGTCGGCGACGCAAGTCGCGTATCTGACCCACTGCGGGGGCTGTCACGGCATCGAGGGCATCTCGGCGCCTGGGGCGGTGCCGACGCTGCGCGGTCTCACGGGCAGCTTCCTCTGTACGCGACAGGGAAGGGAGTTCATCATTCGGCTGCCGGACGTGGGGCTCTCGACGCTTTCGGACCGCGAGCTCACGGACGTGATGAATTTCGTCGTGTTCGATATCGGTGCACCGGTGGCAGGCGGTAGGCCGACCTTGCCTTATACGGTTGCCGAGGTCGCGCGGCTGCGCCGGCAGCCGCTCACCAATACCGGCTTGACCGCCTATCGCAACCGGGTGGTGGCTGGATTGGCGGCCAAGTGCCAGGTTCCTGCGGCGCTGCATGTCTATGCGGCCCGAGTTGCAAGTGCCCGCTGATCGGCGGCTGGAGGCCAGTCATGCGATCCGAGCTGAGCGTCAACGGCGAGTCGGTTCCGGTGGAGGTGACCCCGGATACGCCGCTCCTCTGGGTGTTACGTGATGAGCTGGGATTGACCGGCACGAAGTTCGGTTGCGGCATGGGATTGTGCGGCGCCTGCACTGTCCATGTGGAGGGACAGCCGGTCCGCACCTGCGTGACCCCTGTGAGCGCAGTGCTCGGCAAGGCCATCATCACCGTTGAAGGCGTAGGGCGCAACCGCGTCGGTCAAGCCGTGCAGGAGGCGTGGCTGGCACTCGGTGTGCCGCAGTGCGGCTACTGCCAGGCTGGACAGATCATGAGCGCCGTGGCGCTGCTGCGCCAGTCGCCGCACCCCAGCGATGATGACATCGACGGCGCGATGGCAGGCAATCTCTGTCGCTGCGGCACCTATCTGCGCATCCGGGCGGCGATCCATCGGGCGGCGGCGCAGCTGCGGAGGTCGCCATGAGCATGCGCAAGACCGGCGCAACCGGCGCGCTCACACGCCGGTCAGTGTTACGGGGCGCGGTGGCGCTCGGCGGCCTGGCGCTGTGCTTGCGGGACTCGGGCCGCCTCGTGCTGGCCAGCGAGGCGCCCCAGTATGGCGCGGACGCTTTCCCCGGTGGCGTGGTCGACAATCCACTCGTGTTCCTTTCGATCCATCCGGACGACACCGTGACGATCACGGTGCATCGGCCGGAGATGGGGCAGGGGATCCGGACCAGCCTCGCCCTCGTTGTGGCCGATGAGCTGGA
>DATJSR010000126.1:0-11438 GCA_035504015.1 Steroidobacteraceae bacterium | reverse complement strand
GCGCTCTTGTGCGGAATGGCCATCGCCTCGACGAAATGCTGCTGAAAGCGCGGCTCGATCGCGGTCTCGATCTTCTCCACGCGACGCACCAGCTCCTCGATCGTGCGCCGCGCACTGTGGTCGAGCAGCGCAATGCGCGCGCCCGTGCCGGCGGCGTTGCCTGCGGAGCCGACCTGAGCCAGGTCGCAGTCCGGGATCATGCCGAGGATCATCGCGTACTTCACGTCGATGTGGCTGCCGAAAGCCCCGGCGAGGCGAATGCGCTCGACGCGCTCGACGCCGAAGCGCTCCATGAGCAAGCGGATGCCCGCATACAGCGCAGCCTTCGCGAGCTGAATGGCACGCACGTCGTTCTGCGTGATCGAGAGCGTGACGGCACCCTGGTGCATCACATAAGAGAAGGTGCGGCCACTCGGCACGATGCGCTCGCTGCGCGCCGCGAGCTCGCCGTCGAGCACGCCGTCCTGATTGATGATGCCGGCGAGGTACATCTCGGCGATCGCCTCGATGATGCCCGAGCCACAGATGCCGGTGACACCCGTCGCGCCGATGCTCTCGGCAAAGTCCGGATCGTTCGACCACAGCTCGCTACCGATCACCTTGAAGCGCGGCTCGAGCGTCACCGGATCGATGCGCACGCGCTCGATGGCGCCGGGCGCCGCACGCTGACCGCTGCTGATCTGCGCGCCTTCGAACGCGGGACCGGTGGGGCTCGAGCAGGCGAGGAGGCGGGTGCGGTTGCCGAGAACGATCTCGGCGTTGGTGCC
Source organism: Steroidobacteraceae bacterium (assembly GCA_035504015.1). Lineage (GTDB taxonomy): Bacteria > Pseudomonadota > Gammaproteobacteria > Steroidobacterales > Steroidobacteraceae > JASHUC01. Next base: position 10,671 of record DATJSR010000126.1, on the reverse strand, counting down.
GACATCGACGAGCAGCGTGACCTCATCGGCGAGGTCCGGACGCTCCGCGAGGATCATGCCGGCGGCATCGGCACCCACATGCCCGGCGATGCAGGGCAACGAGTACACGCGCGCATTGGGTGCCAGCACGATACCGAGATCGGAGGCGCGCAACGTGAGCGCGCTGTCCACCGCGAGTGCGAAAGGTGCGCCACCGAGCTCGACCGGATCGATGCCGAGCACCAGGTGATGCATGATGGGATTGCCCACGAAAGTCATCTCGAGGACGTCCTCGAGGGCGACCCCTGCGCGGGCGGTGATGTCGCGCGCCAGCTCGCTGAGCGCCCCGCGCACGGCGGCGGTCAACTGCGCGGCACCGCCAGGATTCATCATGGCGTAGGAGACGCGGCTCATCAGGTCCTCGCCGAAGCGGATCTGCGGGTTCATGACGCCGCTGGAGGCGAGCACCTCGCCGGTGGCGAGATCGCAGAGGTGCGCGGCGATGGTGGTCGAGCCGACATCGACCGCGAGGCCGCAGGCGCGCTCATGAAAGCCGGGCCACACGGCGACGATCTGCGAGGCGGCATGTACCGCCACGGTGACGCGCCAGTCGCCGCGGCGCAGGGCGCTTTGCAGCTGCGGGAGCACGCTCGCATCGCAGCCGAGGCTCGAGAGCCGCCATTCGCGCTCGAGCGCCTCGAGCAGCCGGCGCAGATCCCCCGAAGGGCGATGCATATCGGGCTGCTCGACCTCGACCTCGTGCAGATGCAGCACCGGGTCGAGCGTGATGTCGCGCGCATCGGCCGCCTTGCGCACGACCTGACGGTGCACCTGGCTGCTCGCGGGCACATCGACGACCAGATCCCCGAGCACGCGCGTGGAGCATGAGAGCCGGTGGCCGGCGGGCAGAGCGCGCCGCGCGGCGTAGCGCTGTTCCGTCTCGGAAAGCGCCGAGGCATGCGCCGCGCTCGATTGCACGCCGTGCTTGGCGAACTCACCCTCCATGAGCAGGACCTGACAGCGACCGCACAGGCCGCGCCCGCCACACACCGAGTCTACGTCGACGCCGAGGCTGCGCGCGGCACTCAGCAGCGGGGTGCCGAGGGCGAAGCGGCCGCGCTTGCCCGAGGGCGTGAAGACGACGAGGGCGTCAGGTGACACGGCGGCGCAACCCGCCCTCGCGCCGGCCGCGCGCGGCACCTTCGGCCTGCCTGCCCGGCGGTGGCTCGCGATACTTTTTGATCCAGCGGGCGCAATCGGGGTCGTGTCCCATCATCACATCGGCGGCCATGACGGCGCGCAGCACCTCCGCATGCAGCGGATTGGCGATGGCGGAGGTCATCCCGGCCCCGATCGCGATGCTGAGGAAGATGCTGGTGATGCCCTCGCGCTGGGGCAGGCCGAAGCTGACATTCGAGGCACCGCAGGTGGTATTCACCTTGAGCTCCGAGCGCAGGCGGCGCACGAGGTGCATCACCTGCACGCCGGCGCGGTTGATGGCGCCGATCGGCATCACCAGGGGATCGACCACCACGTCGCTCGCGGGGATGCCGTGATCGGCGGCGCGCTGCACGATCTTCCTCGCCACCTCGAAGCGCACATCGGGATCCTCGGAGATGCCGGTCTCATCGTTGGAGATGGCGACCACGGCGGCGTTGTACTTCTTCACCAGCGGCAGCACCTTCTCGAGGCGCTCCTCCTCGCCGGTGACGGAGTTCACGAGCGGCTTGCCTTTGTAGACGGCGAGCCCCGCCTCGAGCGCCGCTACGATCGAGGAGTCGATCGACAGCGGCACATCGGTGATCGACTGCACCAGCTGCACCGCCTTGGCGAGGATCGCCGGCTCATCCGCGAGCGGTATGCCCGCGTTCACATCGAGCATGTGCGCGCCCGCCTCGACCTGCGCCCGGGCATCGGCCTCGACGCGGCTGAAATCGCCTGCCGCCATCTCCGCGGCGAGAATCTTGCGCCCCGTGGGATTGATGCGCTCGCCGATGATCACGAACGGGCGCTCGAACCCGATGACGACGGTCTTGGTGGCGGAGCTGATGACGGTATCGGTCATGGAGGGATCCTGGTCAATGGCTGCGGCTCAGGCCGCATCGTCCCCTGGGGGCGTTGCGCTCGGACTCGCAAGCCCCTTGGACTTCACGAGACGCTCGAGCTCGGCGTCGCTGTAATGGGCCTCGAGGCGCGCGGCCTCGGCGTCGGCCTCCTGCTGCAGGTCATCGCCGCAGGCGCGCGGGTCGCTGCGCTTCCAGTCGGCGAGATAAGCATTGGATGAGCCCTTGCCCGCCCGCATCGCCGCCCGATCGATCGCTTCCTGAAAACGCGCTGAGAGCTGCACCTTGGCCAGCTGGCGTCCCTGCTTCACGACCACCTGCGCCGGGATGTCGCGCCAGAGAATGAGCGTCAGCTGGCCCATGCGAGCGCGCCGGACTCTTCGATGCCGGGGACGGTGGACCCCTCGACGCTGCGAGCGGAGGGTTCCTCGCGGCGAGCAGCAAGCGCCTCGCCGTCGGTGGCTCGGCGGGCTTTGAAGCGCGCGAGCGCAGCGGCCAGGTCCCCGTAGCCGGTGTGGCGATGCTCGTAGGCGAGACCGAGCGACGCGGCGATCTCCCGAGCCCGCTCGCCCAGCTCCTCGGACGCCGTCTGCGCGAGATACACGACCCGGCGGTAGTGCCTGAAGTACTCGCCGGCGAGCTCGGGATGGCGATCGAGCCCGAGGCCGCGCCAAACCAAACGCTCGAAATGGCGCACCAGAAAATCGGTCAGGAAGAAGGTACCCGGCTCGGCATCGGAGAGCTCGGCGAAGACGCCCGCCGTGGCGAAGGCCTCGTAACAGTGCGCGCCGGGTAGCCGCTCGATGCCTTCGGCCCGCAGGAGGGCATCGAGGCGACCGCCGGTGCCGCAGTCACCGTAGGCGACGAACACCTCGCGATAGCGGGCGCGATGCTCGCGGATCTCACGCTGCACGGCCGCGGGAATCTGCTCGGGACGGTTGTGCAGCTCGGGCGGCAGGCAGCGCACCTCGAGATCGCGCCAATCGCTCGCCCGGCGCAGCGCGATGATCTCGCGCGCCAGCGCGCCGCAGGCGATCACGAGCACCCCGCGCGGTGCGCTGGACGGCGGGGCGAGGCTGTCCTGCGTGGGCATGAGGCTTCGCGGCCTCAGTGCGCGGCGGCGTGTGCCGCCCGCCTCGCGCTCAACAAGGTCTTGGCGGTCTCCACGGCAATGGCCGCGTCACGGCAGTAGGCGTCGGCGCCCACGGCCTTGCCGAACTCCTCGTTGAGCGGGGCGCCGCCGACCAGCACGATGTAGTCCTTGCGGATGCCCTTCTCCTTCAGCGTGTCGATCACTACCTTCATGTAGGGCATGGTGGTGGTGAGCAGCGCCGACATGCCGAGGATGTCCGGCTTGTGCTTCTCGAGCGCCTCGAGGTACTTCTCCACGGGATTGTTGATGCCGAGGTCGATGACCTCGAATCCCGCGCCCTCGAGCATCATGGAGACCAGGTTCTTGCCGATGTCGTGAATGTCGCCCTTGACGGTGCCGATCACGATCTTGCCGATCGGCTCGACGCCGGTCTCGGCGAGCAGCGGGCGCAGGATCTCCATGCCGCCCTTCATGGCGTTGGCGGCCAGCAGCACTTCGGGTACGAACAGGATGCCGTCGCGGAAGTCGATGCCCACGATGCGCATCCCCTCCACCAGGCCGTCGTTCAGGACCTTCTCGGCACTCCATCCGCGCTCGAGAAAGATGCGCGTGGCTTCCTCGACTTCGGCCTTGAGGCCGTTGTAGAGGTCGTCGTAGACCTGCTCGCGCAGCTCGTCGTCGTTGAGGTCGCGCAGATTGAAAGAGTCGGAAGTCGCCTCGCTCACAGTCGCTTCTCCGCAACGCCAGCCCGCCGCACGGGCCTTCGGATGCTATGGGGATGTTATGGGCTCGGGGGCTCGGGCGGGTGGATGCTTCGCGACCACGACATGCTCAGCCACGACATGGCCCGGCTCACGCCGGCGCAATATGACGTAAAGCGCAAGCGGCGCCAGCCGCTACGAGGCCCCCGGCTCGCGGGCGCGGGCGCCCGCGCGGCGTTCGGGCGCGCGCCGCTCGGCGCTCGGGGGGCAGCCGAAGTGGGCCCGATAGCACTTGGAGAAATGATGCGGGGAGCGAAATCCGCAGGCGGTGGCGATGTCGAGAATCGACATCGAGGTCTGCAGCAGCAGCTCGCGCGCACGGCGCAGCCGCGCCTGCAGGTAGTAGCGCTTGGGCGCGTATCCGAGGTGGCGCTTGAACAGCCGCTCGATCTGCCGCCGCGAGAGGCCCGCCTCGGCGGCGATCTCATCGAGGGAGAGCGGCTCCTCGATGTGCTGGTCCATGAGCTGCGCGGCCGCGATGAGGCTCGTGTGGGCCGCGCCGATCTGCGCACGCAGCGGCACGTACTGGCGATCGCGCGCATCGCGCACCCGATCCAGAATGAACTGCTCGGAGATCAGCTGGGAGGTGCGTTGACCGAGCTTCTCCTTCACCAGCGTCAGCATCAGATCGAGCGGGGCGATGCCGCCGGAGCAGGTGAAGCGGTCGCGGTCCACGGTGAAGAGCTGATCGCGCAGCTGCACGCGCGGGAACTCCTCCCGCAGTGCCGTGAGATTCTCCCAGTGAATGGTCGCGCGGTAGTGATCGAGCAATCCCGCCTTCGCCAGCGCGTAGCCGCCCGTGCAGAGCGCCCCGAGCGCCGTGCGCCGCTCGGCGAAGCGGCGCAGGGCGGTGAGGATCGCGGGGGAGACCGCCTCGCGCACCTCGATGCCCCCGCACACGAAGAGTATGTCCACGCGCAGCAAGCGCTCGAGAGGCAGGGTCGGCGAAAGCTGCAGCCCGTTGCTCGCCGTCGCCGGTGTGCCGCCCAGGGTCGCGATGGACCACTCGTACGCTGCCTGCCGCGTCACCAGATTGGCCATGCGCAGCGGCTCGACGGCATTCACGAGCGCGATCATCGAATAGTTCTCGAGCGTCAGGAACCCGTAGCGCGTGGTGCGCAGGGTCGGTCCGCCGCTCGTCACTGGCTTCTCCGCTGGCACGGGTCGCATCCGGGGCCGGGTCGCAAATTGACCCTATTCTTGTCCGATTGCGACCCGCAGACAACAACGGGCGTATAGTCTGCATCTCGCGCGCAGGCAGCCCACTCGAAGGAAGAACACTCATGGCCACGCCCGATCCCATCCGTACGGAGCGGCTGCGCTCACTCATCGCTCGCAGCGTCCACGATCACTGGGGACTGTTCCTGTTCGAGGGCATCGTGCTCGTGCTGCTCGGCATGCTGGCGGTGTTCCTGCCGGTGGCCGCCTCCCTCGCCGCGACCATCGTTTTCGGCTGGCTGTTGCTGATCTCGGGGATCATCGGCCTGATCGCCACCGCCCGCGCGCGGCATGCGCCCGGCTTCGGCTGGTCGCTGGTGTCGGCGCTCATCGGCATTGCCGCGGGCGTGCTGCTGCTCACGCGGCCCGTCCAGGGGGTGTTCACGCTGACCGCGGTGCTCATCGCCTTCCTGGTCGCCGAAGGCATCGTCTCGATCTTCTATGCCATCGAGCACCGCAACGCAGCCTCGGCTCACTGGGGCTGGATGCTCGCGAGCGGCATCATCGATCTGTGCCTCGCCGGACTGCTGTTCGCGGGACTGCCCGGCAGCGCGTCATGGGCCGTGGGCCTGATCGTGGGCATCAATCTGATCTTCGGCGGCTGGTCGCTGATCGCCATGGCATTGGCGGCGCGCAGCGCCTCGCCCCCGCTCGTGCCCCCGAGCTGAGGCCGCCCTCACCAGCCGGCAGCCTGCCCGTCCTTGCGCGAGTCCGATCCCGCCCGGTAGATGAAGGGCAGCGGGCCGCTGCCGGCCGGGGCGGGCAGGCGCACGATGATCTGTGCGCCGCCCATCTGCGTGGCGTCCGCGCTCTGCACCTGATGACCCATGCCACCGAGTGCCGCGCCGACCTCGTGGTAGAGCGCGGACTCGAGCTGCAGCACGTTGCTCACCTGTATGTGATGGAATCGCGCCATCTCCGTCGCCGCCTGGGCATTGGCGCCGAGCTCGAGGATGTTCACGAGCAGCTGCGCGTGGCCCTGTGCCTGCTCATCCCCGCCCATCAGCGTCACGGTCATGAGCGGCTGCGCGCCCTGCATCACGAAGCCGGCCGACAAGGTATTGAAAGGGCGCTTGCCAGGGGCGATGAGGTTGGGGCTGCGCGGCTCGAGCGAGAACAACGCGCCTCGGTCGTGCAGCACGAAGCCGTATCCGGGCACGGTGATCCCGGAGCCGAACTCGGCATAGTTGCTGTTGACCCAGGAGACCATGTTGCCTTCGGCGTCGGCCGTCGACAGCACGATCGTATCGCCGATCTCGGCGGCCGCACCGTGGCGCACCGCGCTCGCATGTCGCGGATCGACGCGCTCGCACAGTGAGGCTGCGTGCTCCGGCGCGAGCAGCCGCGCGAGCGGCACGCTCACCGCATCCGGGTCGGCGTTGTAGGCAAGCAGGTCCGCGTACGCGAGCTTCTTCGCCTCGACCAGCAGGTGCCAGTAGAGCGGATCGCGCGGGCCCAGGTCCGCAAGCGTGCGGCCTCCCGTCCAGCCCGAGACGCACTCGCTCAGCAGATTGAGGATTTCCTCCGCCGCCCACGCCTGCGAGGGCGGCGGCAGCTCGAGGATGCGCAGGCCGTGGTAGCTGCTCACGGCGGGCTCGACCCACTCGCCATGATAGTTCGCGAGGTCCGCCGCGGTCATGGTGCCCCCGAGTGCCGCGGATTTGCGCAGGATCGCGTGCGCGATCTCCCCGCGATAGAAGGCCTGACGACCGTGCTGCTGCAGCAGACGCAGCGTCCGAGCGAGGTCCGGGTTTGCGAAGATCTCTCCCGCGACCGGCGGCTGGCCCCCGGGATACCAGGTGCGCACCGAGTCGGGATCGAGCGCGTGACAGCACTCCCGCAGCGGCAGCGCCGCGGGCAACTCCCAGTCGTGCGCGACGCGCTCGGAGACCGGGAATCCTTCCTGCGCGTACTCGACCGCCGGCTCCAGATCCTCCTTCAAATGCAGCTTGCCGAAACGCCGCAGGAGCTCCTCCCAGCCCCACACCGCTCCCGGCACCGTCACGGGCAGGATGCCGTAGGTGGGCATGCCGGCTCCCGGGCCCCAGCTCGAGGCACCGGCGCTGTAGCCGAGCTGGTGCAGGCGCTCGGGAGTGGCCCCGCTCGGCGCCGTGCCACTGGCATTGAGCACGTACACCTTGTGCTCGCGGGCGACATAGACCATGGCAAACAGGTCCCCGCCCACGCCGGTCATCATCGGCTCGACGACCGCGAGTGCCGCCGCGGTGGCCACCGCGGCATCGATCGCATTGCCTCCGCGACGCAGCGTGTCGAGGCCAGCCTGCGCCGCGAGCGGCTGACTCGTGACGACCATGCCATGGCGGGCCATCACCTCGGAGCGACCCTGCAGCATCCAGCCCTCGGCGCGATCCCCGTGCAGCGCGCGGCAGGCAGGCACGGTCGTCGGCGGCGCGCACTCGGTGGCGAGAGCCGGCGGCTGCGCCTGGATGGCCCCCGCCCGCGCGAGCGCCAGGACGGCAGCGCTCGCGACCCATGCCCGCTTCAAGACCGTGATCACTTGAGCTCACCTCCCCTGAGGCCACGATGTTGGCGCGCAGCAGGTACCTTGGCAAATCGCGCTCCCGTCATGGAATCGCCCCAGAGGGGTCGCTATTCTCGGCGCGGGCAGCTTTCGGAAAATCGGGCGGCCGGGGCCGCCCGCCAAGCGAGGTATGCACGTGTCGAAGATTCTCCCAGGCGTCGGCCCGCGCTTTTCGCAGGTGGTCGTGCTCGTCGGCGCCACCGGTGACCTGTCCAAGCGCAAGCTGCTTCCCGGACTCTTTCATCTCGCGACCACCGGCTTCATGCCGGATTCGCGCATCATCGGGCTCGCGCTCGAGGACCTCTCGGCGGATGATTTTCGCCGGCTGGCCCGTCAGGCGCTCGAGGAGTTCTCCACGCGCAAGTTCGACGAGGCCGCCTGGGCGCGCTTCGCCGCGCACCTCGACTATGTGCCCCTCGCCGCCGGGCCGGCCCCGCTCGCTGCCGCCGTGCGCGCCGCCGAGGAATCCTTGGGCGCAGAGAGCCGCCGGCTGCATTACCTCAGTGTGCCCCCGAGCGGCGCGCTTGCGGCCGTGCGGCTGCTCGGGGAGGCGAAGCTCGTCGAGCGATCCCGCATCGTGATGGAGAAGCCCTTCGGCATGGATCACGCCAGCGCCGTCGCGCTCAACGCCAGCCTGCACCAGGTGTTCGACGAGGAGCAGATCTTTCGCATCGATCACTTCCTCGGCAAGGAGCCGGCGCAGAACATCCTCGCCTTTCGCTTCGCGAACGGCCTGTTCGAGCCGATCTGGAACCGCAATTTCATCGACCACGTGCAGATCGACGTTCCCGAGACCCTCGGGCTCGGTAAGCGCACGGCGTTCTACGAAACGACGGGCGCCTTTCGCGACATGGTGGTCACGCACCTGTTTCAGATCCTGGGCTTCGTGGCGATGGAGCCGCCGACCGCACTCGATCCCTCCTCGATCAGCGAGGAGAAGAACAAGGTGTTTCGCAGCATGCTGCCGATTCGGCCCGCCGAGGTGGTGCGCGGGCAGTACATCGGCTACCGCAGCGAGCCCGGGGTCGACCCCATGTCCGACACCGAGACCTTCGTGGCGCTCAAATGCGCGATCGACAACTGGCGCTGGGCGGGCGTGCCGTTCTATCTGCGCACCGGCAAGCGCCTCGCCGAAGGTCAGCGCATCATCTCGATCGCCTTCCGCGAGCCGCCCAAGAGCATGTTTCCGGCCGATTCGGGCGTCAGCGCGCAGGGCCCCGATCACCTGACCTTCGATCTGGCGGATGTCTCGAAGATGTCGCTGTCGTTCTACGGCAAGCGGCCCGGGCCGGGTATGCGGCTCGACAAGCTGAGTCTGCAGTTCGCGATGCACGACACCGGGCACGCAGCCGACGTGCTCGAGGCGTATGAGCGGCTGATCCTCGATGCCATGCGCGGGGATCACACGCTCTTCACGAGCGCGGAGGGCATCGAGCGGTTGTGGGAAGTCTCGACGCCGCTCCTCGAGGCGCCCCCGCCGGTGCGCCAGTACAGCCCCGGCTCCTGGGGGCCGAACGCGATCCACCAGCTGGTGGCTCCGAATGCCTGGCGGCTGCCCTTCGAGCGGGCCTGGCGGGACCCGAACCCCGCAGGGGCGTAATCCCTCGTGGCGCGCACCACGCAGTGGTCACGCCATCAGCCGTTCAGGCGCCAGATCGCAAGGTTCAGCGCGCTCGCGAAGGCGACCCAGGCGGCGAGCGGAACGAGGCAGGCACCCGCGGCGGAATCGATGCGGGCGCAGGCAGCCGTGGCGAGCAGAATGAAGGCGAGCTGCGGGTAGATGTCGATGAGACCGAGCAGCGGACTGTGCAGCCCGAAGAACAGCCACGACCACGCGGCATTGAGTGCCAGCTGAACGAAGGAATACACCAGCGCGCGTGTCCGCCCGGGGGTGGCATCGGGCAGGCGCAGGATGCGCCAGAGCGAGATGCCCATGAGCAGGTAGAGCGCGCTCCAGACCGGGGCAAACACCCAGTCGGCAGGAGTGAACGCCGGCTTGAGCAGCTCGGCATACCAGAGCGTGAGATTGGGAAAGGCGGCGGACTGTCCCAAGAGTAGCGCGCTCATGACGGCGGCCGCGGCCGCGCAGGCCGAGAGCAGGTCGCGCTGGGCGCGGCGGGAGGGTGGCATGGGCATCGTGCGCGACTTCCCTTGGGCGGCGCGACTCTCGCGCAGGCCGCCCGGATTGGCAACTGCCGCTGCTGCTGCGTTGCAGGAGTGCATCCGGCACCACAGTGCTGCGTTGTACGGCCATGCCTTTACGCGAGCAGCCTTGTGCGGCAGCATTCCGGGCCCAAACTGTCGGGGCCCCATCTTGCCTTCACTGTCCCCGCGCCTCACGCGCCCGACACTCGTCCTCCTGCCGGCAGTCTAGATGCGCTCGCCAGCTATTGCGGGTCGCTGATTGACCGTGTCGCGACCGCCCTCGCCGACGGCCCACAGTGCCTCGCGGCCCCGCGGCGCCCTGCAGCCCCGGGGCGCCCTGCAGGCCCGGGGCGCCCTGCAGGCCCGCAGCGCCCCGGTGGACGCGCTGCTGGGCTTGCCGGGCCTCGGGGCTCTGGGGACGCTGCTGTGCTTCCTCGCTTTGCTCGGCATTCTGGCGCCGCGAGCCTTTGCTGCCGATCCTCAGCCCTACAAGGTGGATTTCCAGCCCACCCACGACAGCAATCTCGACTCCACGCTCAAGGCGACTTCGCAGCTGCAGGCGCTGCGCAGCGCACCGGTCGACCCCTTCGGCCTGATCGCGCGGGCGCGAGGCGACATCGAGCGGTTGAAAACAGTGCTCGACAGCTTCGGCTACTACGACGGCTCGGTGACGATCACGATCGATGGACTCACACTCGATGATGCGAAGCTCGGCCAGCTGCTCGCCGGGCTGCCCAAGGGCACGAGCGCCCAGGTCAAGATCGCCGCCGAGCTCGGACCGCTGTTCCACATCGGGCGCATCGACATCGAAGGTGAGCTGCCGGAGAGCGCCCGAGCGGTCCTCGGCCTGAAGACCGGACAGCCTGCCGT
>DATJSR010000125.1:0-25909 GCA_035504015.1 Steroidobacteraceae bacterium | reverse complement strand
AAGGAGGGAGTCGGCCTGTAAGCCGGGTTCTGTCGAGAGCAATCATTCCTCTGGGGCCCGCGTCGCCGCGGGCCTCGAGCGGCCTACCCGGAAGCGCGCACGGATCGACGCTGCACCCGCAAGGGGTGCTGCTTCCCTATTTGGCCTTGCTCCAGGTGGGGTTTGCCGTGCCGCCGGTGTTACCACCGCCGCGGTGCGCTCTTACCGCACCGTTTCACCCTTGCCGGCCACCGCTCGTGAGAGCGGCGACTTGGGCGGTCTACTCTCTGTTGCACTTTCCGTGGGCTCGCGCCCCCCAGGGGTTACCTGGCACCTCATCCGCCGGAGCCCGGACTTTCCTCCCCCCTCACCAGCGTGTGCAGGCGAGAGCAGCGATTGCTCGGCCGACTCCCGCACGCACGATAGCTGGCCAGCGGGCTGTCCTCAATGGCCGCAAGACGGGCGCAGCCCGGTCACTTCGCCTGGCCGCCGAGCTGCAGAGCGAGCGCGTAAGCCTCGCTGCGACGCACGCCCGAGAGCTGGGCGGCGATCGCGGCGGCCCTGGCAGGCGGCAGCTCCGCGAGCAGCAATTCCAGAGCGCGCCGCAGCAGCACGGTGTCGCCTCCCGTCGCGGGGGGCGCGCCCTGCACGACGAGGGTGATCTCTCCACGCTGCAGGTCTGGATCGCGCGCCGCTTGGGCTGCCAGCTCGCCCAGGCTGCCCCGATAGACGCTCTCGTGCACCTTGGTCAGCTCGCGAGCGAGCACCGCCGGCCGCTCCGCACCGAACGCCGCGGCCAGGTCAGCGAGGCTCGAGCCGATGCGATGCGGCGCCTCGAAGATCACGAGGGTGCGGGGCTCGGTCGCGAGCGCGGCGAGACGCTCGCGACGCTCCCGCTGTGCCACCGGCAGGAAGCCCTCGAAGCAGAAGCGCTCCGCAGGCAGCCCCGCGACCGCCAGCGCGCTCGTGACCGCGGAGGGGCCCGGAATCGATCGGACCTCGAATCCCGCGGCGGCGGCGCTGTGCACCAGCTGGCGTCCGGGGTCCGACAGCAGGGGCGTGCCGGCATCGCTCACCAGCGCGACGATGTCGCCGGCGCGAAGCCGCTCGAGCAACCTGGGCAGGCGCTGGCGCTCGTTGTGAGCATGCAGCGATAGCAGCGGTCGAGACAGGCCGAGCGCCTGCAGCAGCTGCAGCGTGCGGCGCGTGTCCTCGGCAGCAATGAGGTGAGCGCGCGCAAGACTGGCGCGCACGCGATCGCTCACGTCGCTCAGATTGCCGATGGGCGTGGCGATGACCTCCAGCCGGCCGCGAGCGGGGGACGCGGGCGCCGGCGTGGCCTCGGCTTCGGGCCCGGCATCGAGCTTGTTGCGCATCGGGAAAACCCGCTCGGGAGAACCGTACGCATTCTAGCGCTCGGCCGCGCGCGCCATTCCTGCACGCTTGCGGGGCAAAGTCTGCTGCAGCCCTGCCGAGCCAGCCGCCTATAATCCGCGTCGAATCCATCGAGTCTTGCAGTCGCCCGCGAGCGGCGGCGCGGCGGAAGGGACTTCAATGCTTGCCGGAAGACGAATGCCAGCGATCGCGAGCGGCGCAGCGCTGCTGCTGCTCGCCCTGATGCTGGCGGGCTGTCCGAGCCTTGGGCCACAGAACGAGCCACCCCCGAGCGTCGATCGCGCAGCCGCGCTCGCCGGCCAGGGCGATAACGCCGGCGCGGCTCGTGTCTACGAGTCGCTCGCCGCGCAGAACGGCGGCACCGACCGCGCCGAGATGCTGCTCAAGGCCGCGCGCAGCTGGCTCGCGGCACGCCGCCCCGAGGAGGCCGCGCGGGTGCTCGCGGGGATCGGCGGAGCGCTGCCGCCCGCGGATACCCTCGAGCAACGCTTGCTCGGCATCGAGGTCACCTTGCAGCGCGGTCAGGTAACTCAGGCCGCCCGTGAGCTCACCGCTATCGCGCTGCCCGCCGCGGGGCCCGCGCGCCAGGACTATCTGGATCTGCAGCAGCGCATCGCCAAAGCGAGCGAGCGGCTCAACCCAGCGCCGCCACCGGCCCCCTCCGGCAGCGGCATCGCGCTGCTCCTGCCGCTCAGCGGACGCCAGAGCGCAGCGGCCACCTCGATCCGTGACGGCTTTCTCACCGCCTATTTCGTCGTTCCTCCGCAGCAGCGGCCCCCCGTCCGCGTGTACGACACCGGCGCCATGAGCGTTCCCGCGGCGCTGGCCCGCGCCACCCGGGAGGGTGCGCAGTTCATCGTCGGACCGCTGATCCGCGAGGAGGTGCTCGCCGCGGCGAGCCTGCCCGAGCCGCATCCTCCGCTGCTCGCACTCAATTTCCTGCCGCCGGAGCACGCGGCCCCGGCCGGCTTCTATCAATACGCCCTCTCGCCCGAAGACGAGGCGCGCGAGGCCGCGCAGCGCGTGCTCGCCGACGGTCACACTCGCGGCGTCGCGCTCGTGCCCGAGGGCGATTGGGGTACGCGCGTGCTCGGCGCTTTTCGCGAGCAGCTCGATGCTGCGGGCGGCACCCTCATCGGCAGCGCCACCTTCGATCCGGCAGGCGGCGACTACGACACGCCGGTCGCCACCGTGTTGCTCATCGAGGAGAGCATGGCGCGACACAAGCGCCTGGAGTCGTTGCTCGGGACGCGTCTCGCCTTCGAGCCACGCCGCCGCATGGATCTCGCCTACATCTTCGCCGCGAGCTCGGCGCCGAGCGCGCGGCTGCTGCGCCCGCAGCTGAAGTATTACTTCGCCGGCGACGTGGCGACCTACGCCACCTCGGATGCGTTCGAGCCGAATCCCGATGCCAACGAAGACCTGGACGGGCTGATCTTCGAGGACATGCCGTGGATGCTCGGCGGGCCGCTCGCCGACAGCGTGCGCGCCGCCGCGCGCGAGGCGTGGCCGAGCGGCGGCCCCCGGCGCAACCGCCTGTTCGCCTTCGGCTTCGATGCCTACCGCCTGGCGCTGGCGCTGCGCGCGAGCCCCGCCGGGCCCGTCTCACTCGATGGCCTCACGGGTCACCTGACGCTCGATCCGCAGCATCGCGTGCACCGCGAGCTCGAGTGGGCGCAGATCAGCGAGGGACAGCCCCATCTGCTGCCGGCCTCCGGCGGCTGACACGGCCGATACACCGCGCCAGCCGTGCCCGCGCATGCCGCTGAATCGCCAGCAGCTCGGGCGGGCGGCCGAGGACGCGGCGGCCGCCTTTCTCGTCTCCCAGGGCTTCGAGCTCCTCGCGCACAACTATCGCCGGCGCCTCGGCGAGCTCGACCTGATTGCCCGCTCTCGCGAGCTGCTGCTCATCGTCGAGGTGCGCACGCGCAGCAGCAGTCGCTTCGGGGGCGCGGCGGCGAGCGTCGATGCCCGCAAGCGGCTGCACCTCTCGCGCGCGGCCCAGCAACTGCTGCAGCAGCGCCCCGAGCTCTCGCGGCTGTACGTGCGTTTCGATGTGATCGTGGTATCGGAGCTCGACGCGGCGACGCCGCGCATCGAGTGGCTGCGTCACGCGTTCAGCGGCTAGTTCCCACGCCCGGCTTGGGACCTATTTGACGACCTTGAGCTGCGGGCGCCGTGGCGGCCCGTCCTCGCTCGGGGGCTTGCTCGGAGGCTCCGGGCCCAGATCCTGCTCGGAGAAGACCATGCCCTCGCCCGTCTCGCGGGCATAGATGCCGAGCACCGCGCTCACCGGAAAGCGCACGTACTGCGATACGCCTGCGAAGCGCGCCTCGAGCTCGACCCAGTCATTGCCGAGCGAGAGCCGCTGGGTCGCCTGCAGGCTCACGTTGAGCACGATCTTGCCGTCCTTCACGTACGCGCGCGGTACCTCGACGCCCTCGCGCCCCGCATCGACGATGAGATGAGGCGTGTGGCCGCTGTCGGTCATCCATTGATGCATGGCCCGCAGCAGGTAGGGACGTTTGGGCGGTACGGGGCTCGGCGGCACGTGAGCACGCACGCGGCTAGGGTGCGCGCATCTCCTGTTCCACGTCCGACAGGCTATCGCGAAACGCGGGACGAGCAAACACCAGCTGCGCGTACTTGAGAAGGGCCTGGCCCTGCTCGCGCGGCACGTCGATCTCGAGATGGGCGAGCCGCCACAGCACCGGCGCGATCGTGGCATCCACCAGCGAGAACTCGTCCGATAGGAAATAGGGCTTCACCTTGAACAGCTCCGCGCTCTGCAGGATGGTGTCGCGCAGCAGCTTCTTCAGCTTGAGCGCCTGCTTCTTGTCCGGCTCGGCCTCGATCTGCTGCAGCAATCCGTACCAGTCGCGCTCGATGCGATACAGCGCCAGCCTGAACTGCGCGCGCGTGACCGGGTCGACCGGCATCAGCGGCGGATGCGGAAAGCGCTCGTCGAGATACTCCATGATGACGCGCGAGTCGTAGAGCACTAGATCGCGATCCACGAGTGTGGGCACGCTGTGATAGGGGTTCAGGTCGAGCAGATCCTCGGGAAAGCGTCCCGGCTCGACGCTCACGATGTCGATGCCGATGCCCTTTTCCGCGAGCACGATGCGCGTGCGGTGGCTCCACGGGTCATTCGGCGCCGAGAACAGCGTCATGATGGAACGTCGGCTCGACACTCCCGCTCCCGCCCCGCGCGCCTTGCGTGGAGCCTGCTAATGTACGTCCTTCCAGTATTCCTTCTTCAGCAAATAGGCGAGCCACGTGAACACCAGCAGGAAGAGCACGACCCAGATCCCGAGTGCCCTGCGATGCACCTGCGCCGGCTCACCGACGTAATCGAGAAAGTTGACGATGTCGCGCACGAAGCCGTCGTACTGCTCGCGCGTCATGCTTCCCGGCGCTACGGGCTCGAAGTGATCGAACACGCTCTGCGTCACGAGGGTGCCACCCTCGCCGTGCTCCTCGACGTTCTTGAACACCGCACGCTTCAGACCCTCGCGCTCGGAGAGCACCGCGGGCATGGCCGTGGTCGGCAGCGCCAGATTGTTCGCCCCGGTCGGCCGCGATGAGTCGACGTAGAACGTGGTGAGGAAGCGATACAGATAATCCGGCCCGCGCTCGCGCGCCATGAGCGAGAGGTCCGGTGGCGCCTTGCCGAACCACGCCTCGGCATCGGCCGCCGGCATCGGACTGCCGATGTAATCAGAGGCCTTCTTGTCGGGCGGCACCAGCAACTTCAGCAGATCCGGAGGGATCTCCAGATCGGTGCCGAGGCGCGAGTAGCGCAGGTACTTGAGCGAGTGGCAACCGTTGCAGTAGCTGAGGAAATCCCGCGCGCCACGCTGCAGGGAGGCGAGATCCGCGACCGAGTTCTCCGCGCGCCAGGATTGCCAGTCGGAGCCGAAGCCCTGAGCCGCCGGCTCCGCAGCCGCCTGAGCGAGGCCGGTGCGGGGTGCCAGCAGCAGCGCGAGCACCACCGCGAGCAGCGTGCAGGGCGCTGCGACGCGCGTGACCCCTCGGCAGAACGTTCGGTCAGGCGTGCGCATGGTGGGTCAGTCGCTCGGGGACCGGCTTCACGCGCTCCATGCGCGTGTAGAACCACATTCCGACGAAATAGGAGAAGTAGCCGACGGTGCAGATGCGTCCCAACAGCACGAACTTGCCCTCGGGTGGGTTGAGGCCCGCATACATCAGCCCCAGGAAGCTGACGATGAAGATCGCAAAGAAGGTGCGCGACAGCGGGCCCTTGTAGCGCATCGACTTGACGGGCGAGCGGTCGAGCCAGGGCAGCAGCAGGTAGGCCACGATCGACAGCAGCATGAGCAGCGCGCCGAGGCGCTGATCGGGTACCGCTCGCAGGATGGCGTAGTAGGGAGTGAAGTACCAGGACGGGGTGATCTCGGGCGGTGTCGACAGCGGGTTCGCCGGCTCGAAGTTGGCGGGCTCGAGAAAGTAGCCACCGAGCGTCGGCGCATAGAACACGATCAGCGAGAAGATCACCAGGAACACCCCGAGCCCCACCGTATCCTTGATGGTGTAGTAGGGGTGGAAGGGAATGCCATCGAGCGGCTTGCCGTTCGGACCGAGCTTCTCCTTGATCTCGATGCCATCGGGATTGCTCGACCCGGTGCGGCGCAGCGCGACGAGATGCAGCAGCACCAGCAGCAGCAGCGCAAGCGGCACGGCCACCACGTGCAGCGCAAAGAAACGATTGAGCGTTGCGTCGGAGATGCCGTAGTCCCCGCGGATCCACTCGACGAGTCCGGGACCGATGCCCGGAATGGTGCCGAAGATGTTGACGATCACCTGCGCGGCCCAGTAGCTCATGTTGCCCCAGGGCAGCACGTAGCCCATGAAGGCTTCGGCCATCAGAGCGAGGTACACCAGCATGCCGAGCAGCCACAGCAGCTCGCGCGGCGCGCGGTACGAGCCGTACATCAGCGCCCGGAACATGTGCAGGTAGACCACCACGAAGAACGCCGAGGCGCCGGTCGAGTGCAGGTAGCGGATCAGCCAACCCCAGTCGACCTCCCGCATGATGAACTCGACCGAGTCGAACGAGGTCGCCTCGCCCGGCTTGTAGAACATCGTGAGGAAGATGCCCGTGAACAGCTGCAGCGCCAGCACGACCATCGAGAGAAAGCCGAAGTAGTACCAGAAGTTGAAGTTCTTCGGTGCGTAATAGCCGACCAGCTGATCGGAGATGAACTCCTCGATCGGGAAGCGCTTGTACAGCCAGGCGCGGAAAGGTCCGGTCTTGACGGCTGGGGCACCGGGGGGTTTCACGACCTCTGCCATCAGGCGGCTCCTCTGTGCTCGTCGACGCCGATCACGAGCTTGCGCGCATCGGCAAAGGAATAGGGCGGCACCCTCAGGTTGACCGAGGCGGGGGAGCCGTCGAAGACGCGGCCGGCCAGGTCGAAGCGCGAGCCATGACACGGACAGGCGAAGCCGCCCGGCCAGTCGGCTCCGAGCTCGGGGTTGGCCGGCGCGAAGCGTGCCTTCGGCAGGCAACCGAGATGGGTGCAGGTGCCGATGAGAACCAGATACTCCGGTACGCGCGAGCGCGTGCCGTTCGCGGCATAGGGCGGCTGCTCCGACGCTGCCGAGCGCGGATCCTTGAGGCGCGAGTCGTGCTCCCCGAGGCTTGCGAGCATCGCAGGCGTACGCCGCACGATGTAGATCGGCTGCTTGCGCCAGGTTGCGATGGCCATCGCGCCCGGCTCGAGCTTGGAGACATCGAAGTCGACGGGTGCACCGAGCGCCCGGGCGCGCTCGGAAGGGGTCCACGAGCTAACGAAGGGTGTCGCTGCGAGGACCGCTCCCACCGCCGCGGTGCCGGCGCTCGCCATCAGCAGGAACTTGCGACGGCTATCGTCGGCCTCATCTATTGCACGCTCTGCCCCGGCGCTCTCGCCACTCACTGCCATCAGCTCGCTCTCCGAACGCTTGCCAACAAACCCCTCGTCTCCCCCACGGCAGCCGCGAGCGCGTGCCCGCAAAGCCACGTCCGCACGCGCGAGCCGCGGCCCGCGCACGCCGTGCGCCGACGCGAGGCTGCTCAACTGGCGGGGGGCGGCGCATTATACACAACCGGGGGCGCCAGCCTGTGCTGAGCCCACTCGGATGCGGCGCTCGCATTCACCCACCTGACGAGAAAGAGATGAAGTTCTCCCGAATGATCGCGTTCGCCGCCGCATCGGTCGTGACCGGCCTGGCGCTGGCCTTCGTCATCGTGGCGTGGCGCCCGGAGCTCATACGCCGCGAGGCCGCCAGCGAGCCCTCGCCGAGCGCGCCCGCCCCGGTGATCGCGCCCGTGCCGGCCGCACTCGAGCACACCTTGGCTGCCCCCCAGAGCCTCACCCCACGCGCCAGCTACGCGGACGCCGTGCAGCGCGCAGCACCGGCCGTGGTCAACGTCTACACGGCCCGCCACGTGGTCGAGCGCATCATGCCCTCGGGCCTCGATGAGCTCTTCGGCATGCAGCTGCTGCCGCGCACCCGCAGCCGCGTGGAGCGCAGCCTGGGCTCCGGCGTCATCGTCGATGCCGACGGGCACATCGTCACCAATGATCACGTGATCGCCAATGCTGACGAGATCCACGTGCAGCTGGCCGATGGACGCACGGCTGTCGCCACCGTCGTCGGCACCGATCCGGATACCGATCTCGCCGTGCTGCAGACTCACTTGAGCGGGCTGCCCGTGATGCCGCTCGGGAACTCCGGCGGGCTCAAGGTGGGCGACGTGGTGCTCGCCATCGGCGAGCCGCTCGGACTGTCGCACACCGTCACCCACGGCATCGTGAGCGCGACCGGCCGCCAGCAGCTCGGCGTGGCCACGCTCGAGGACTTCATTCAGACGGATGCGGCCATCAACTCCGGCAACTCCGGCGGCGCCCTCATCGATACCAACGGCGAGCTCGTCGGCATCAACACGGCGAGGGTCGGGCAGAACGTCGGCGCCGAGGGCATCGGTTTCGCCATCCCCGTGAACATGGTGCGCGGGGTGCTGAACGAGATCGTGGCGCACGGGCGCGTGGTGCGCGGCTGGATCGGCATCCTGCCGGCGGATGTGAGCGAGGATGAGGCGGCGCAGCTCGGGCTCGCGCACGCCGGGGTGGTCGTGGCGCAGATGTATACACCGAGCCCCGCGTTGCAGGCAGGCATCCGCCCCGGGGACCTGCTGACCGCCATCGACGGCAACCACATACACGGCGCGCAGGATGTGATGGCGCACATCGCCAGCACCGCCCCCGGCACACTGATGTCGCTGCAGGGGCTGCGCGGCGCGACCAGTTTTCAGGTGCGGCTGAGGGTCGGCGAGCGACCTCGCAACCGCTGACTCCTTTCGATCGCAAGCCTCAGTGGAGAGCGCCATGAGCACCTCGCCCCCGTCCCCGCCCGCCTCGTCGCCACCCGCCTCGTCGCCGCCCGCCTCGTCGCCGCCCGCCTCGTCGCCGCCCGAGAAGCTGCACATCCTCGCGCGACGGTTCGATACCCGCGAAGCGCTGATCGATGCGCTGGCGGAGCGTCTCGAGCGCGTGATCACGAGCGCACCGCCGAGCTCTGCCGTGATGCTCTCGGGAGGCAGCACGCCCCTGCCGGCGTATCGCGCCCTCGCGACCCGCCGGCTGCGCGCCGCCCCGGGGCTGGTGCTGCTGTATTCCGATGACCGCTACGTGCCAGCGAGCTCCGAGGCGAGCAACTACCATCAGACGCAGGTGCTGCTCGAGTCGCTTGCGCTGGCTCCCGAGCAGGTCGTGCGGGTGCGCACCGAGCTGCCTCTCGCCGAAGCGGCGAACGACTACGACGCCCGGCTTGCCGAGCTGCAGCGCCGTGGCGTAGTGATCCGGCTGGGGCTGCTCGGGCTCGGTGCCGACGGTCATACGGCCTCGCTCTTCACGCCCGAAAATCTCGCGATGGCTCGAGGCAGACGCGCTATTGCGGTGCACCGACCCGACGGCCGCGACGGCATCAGCCTCACCCCCAGCGTCTTCGATGGGGTGAGCGAGCTCGTGTTCGTCGTCGCAGGGGCGGACAAGACCCCGGCACTCACGGCGTTCCTGGAGGGCAGCAACCGCAGCACCGCACGCCAGGCCGTCAATGGACGCTCGAGCGTGGAGATCTGGTGCGATCTCGCCGCCTGGCCGCAGGGGGCCGGTGTGCGACTCGCACCGAGCCTCTGAAGGCGCGGTCGGCCTTCAGCCCGGTCCTCCCGTGCGCTCTCCGCAGGCTCGGGTCCAGCTCTGGGCATCGTTGCCGGGGTTGTGCCAGCTGCAGAGGCTGCCAGCGAGCAGCCGCTCGGCCTCCTGCGGTCCCCAGGTGCCCTTGGGGTACTCGTAGAGCTCGGTGTTCCCGCCCAGCACCGGGTCCACGACGGCCCAGGCCGCCTCGACCTCGTCCTGGCGCGCAAAGAGCACGGCATCGCCGTTGATGGCATCGGCGATCAAGCGCTCGTACGCATCCATCTCATCGGCCTGCTCGCGCCTGGCAACGAACAGCTCCACCTCGCGCCCCCGCATCAGCGGGCCGGGTTGCTTGGTGTACATCCCGAGCGCGATCGCCACGTCGGGTCCGAGCCGCAGGCGGAGATAGTTCGGCTGCGCCCCTCGCATCTCACCGAACACCTCCACGGGCGGCTGCTTGAGGTCGACGACCACCTCGGTCGCCGTCACCGGCAAGCACTTGCCGGCACGAATATAGAAAGGCACACCGCCCCAACGCCACGAGTCGATCGCCAGCTTCACCGCGGCGAATGTCTCGACGTGCGACTGCGCGGCAACCCCCGGCTCGGAGCGATACCCCGCGAACTGTCCGCGTACCACGTGCGCGGGATCGAGCGGGCGGATAGCGCGGAACACCTTCACCTTCTCATCCCGCAGCGCATCGTGCGCGTAGCGCACCGGCGGCTCCATGGCGAGGAAGGCGACGATCTGCAGCAGATGGTTCTGCACGACGTCGCGAATGGCTCCCGCTTCCTCATAGAAGCGGCCGCGGCCGGCCAAGCCGATCTTCTCCGCCATCGTGATCTGCACGCTCGCCACGTAGTTGCGGTTCCAGATCGGCTCGAACATGGAATTGGCGAAGCGGAAGTACAGCAGGTTCTGCACCGGCTCCTTGCCGAGATAGTGATCGATGCGAAAGATGGCGGACTCGTCGAATACCTGATGCAGCGTCTGGTTGAGCGCAAGCGCAGAGGGCAGGTCACGGCCGAAGGGCTTCTCCACCACGACGCGCGCGCCGCGCCCGCATCCGGACTCGCCGAGCATGGTGACGACGACCGGGAAGACGCTCGGCGGAATGGCGAGGTAGTGCAGCGGATGGGCCGCGCTGCCGAGAGCGGCGCGCAGCGACACGAAGGTGCTGTGCTGCGTGTAGTCACCGTCCACGTACTGCAGCAGGCTCGCGAGCCGCTCCGTGACGGCCTCCTCGGGCTCGGAGACAAAGTGCGCGACGCTGTCGCGCACCCGCTCGATCAGCTGCTCGCGCCGCCAGCCCGCGCGTGCCACGCCCACCACGGGGCAGTGCAGGCGTCCGTGGCGCACGAGGTGATAGAGCGCGGGATAGATCTTGCGATGACACAGATCGCCGGTGGCTCCGAAGAGCACGACGGCATCGCTCGCTTGGGGCACGGCGGCACCTCCGATTGTCTTGCTTCAGCGGGCATGCGCCGCAAGCATCGCTCCCGCTGGTACCGGCAATGCTGCGCCGGCGCCACACTGCCACTGGGCGGTGCAGCCCGCTAGAACGGGTGAATCAATGCGGGACGCGCTTGATCTGCGCGCCGAGCTGCGCGAGCTTCTCCTCGATCGCCTCGTACCCTCGATCGATGTGGTAGATCCGCTCCACGTCCGTGCGTCCGACGGCGACGAGTCCCGCCAGCACCAGGCTGGCCGAGGCTCGCAGATCGGTCGCCATCACGGGCGCGGCGGTGAGGCGCTCGACGCCGCGGATGATGGCGGTGTTGCCCTCGAGGCGAATCTCCGCACCGAGGCGGCGCATCTCGAGCATGTGCATGAAGCGGTTCTCGAAGATGGTCTCGATGATCGTCCCCACGCCCTCGGCCACGGCATTGAGCGCCGCGAACTGCGCCTGCATGTCCGTCGGGAAGGCCGGGTACGGCGCGGTGCGCACATCGACGGCCCGCGGCCTGCGGCCACGCATGTCGACCTCGATCCAGTTGCTGCCGACGCCGACGGCGGCGCCGGCCTCCTCGAGCTTGGCGAGCACCGCATCGAGATGATCGGGACGGGTGCTCTTGATGCGCACGTGACCGCCGGTGATGGCGCCGGCCACGAGGTAGGTGCCGCTCTCGATGCGATCGGGCAGCACCTCGTAATGCGTACCGTGCAGCCGCTCGACCCCCTGCACGACGATCTTGTCGGTGCCCGCGCCCTGGATCTGCGCGCCCATCGCGATCAGGCACTGCGCAAGATCCACCACCTCGGGCTCGCGCGCGGCGTTCTCGAGCACCGTCTCGCCCGCGGCGAGCGTTGCCGCCATCATCAGGTTCTCGGTGCCGGTGACGGTGACCGTGTCCAGCACGATGCGCGCTCCGTGCAGGCGCGAAGCGCGCGCGCGGATGTAGCCGTTCTCGATCTGGATGTCCGCGCCCATCGCCTGCAGCCCCGCCACGTGGATGTTGACCGGTCGGGCGCCGATCGCGCAGCCCCCGGGCAATGACACGTCCGCGTGGCCGAACTTGGCGACGAGCGGGCCGAGCACCAGGATCGATGCCCGCATGGTCTTCACCAGCTCGTAGGGAGCGAAACACTCGCGCAGCGTCGAGGCATCGACCTCGATGCGCATGCGCTCGTCGATGGTGACGCTCACCCCCATCCGGCCGAGCAGCTCGATGGTGGTGGTGACATCCTGCAGGTGCGGGACGTTGGCGACGGTGAGCGGCTCGTCAGCGAGCAGTGCGGCGGCCAGGATCGGCAGGGTCGCGTTCTTGGCACCGGAGATGCGTACCTCGCCCTCGAGCGGGATACCCCCATGGATCTGCAGCTTGTCCACGTTATCGGGCTCGAGCCGGGCACATCCTCGTGCCCGGGCGCGCTGCGGTCGCGGTGCTTGCGCTCATCGGGGCCGCTCCGCCCATTCCTCGGGGGTCAGGGCTTCGATCGACAGGGCATGGATCTCGGCGCCCATCCTCGCGCCCAAGGCGCGATAGATGAGCTGATGGCGCGCGAGCGCACGCCGGCCGGCGAACTCGCGTGCGATCACGCGCGCAGCGAAGTGCGTATGATCCTCGGACTCGACGCGCACCTCCGCTCCGGGCAGACCGGCGCGGATCAATTCGGCAACTTGTTCGGGACTCATGCGTGCCATTGTACCGGGTCGGCGCCCGAGCCGGTCGCAGGGGCGGTCCGCAGTACACGGCGCGGCCGCCGCACCCGGGCGATCGGGAGCGGATATCATTGACCGGATGAGCGTTGCTCCCGAGGAACCGGACGCCCAAGCCCTGCTCGCGGCGGCGCGCCGCGCCCTGCAGATCGAGGCGCGCGCCGTCGAGGCGCTGCAGTCCCGGCTGGACGAGCGCTTCATCAGCGCCTGCCGCCTGTGCCTCGCCTGCAAAGGGCGGGTGGTGGTGAGCGGCATCGGCAAGAGCGGCCATGTGGCGCGCAAGCTGGCGGCGACGCTTGCCAGCACGGGCACACCGGCCTTCTTCCTGCATCCGGCCGAGGCGGGGCATGGCGACCTCGGCACGATCACCCGCGCCGATGTCGTGCTCGCGTTGTCCAACTCCGGTGAGACGGCGGAGCTGCTGCTGCTCCTGCCGCACTGGAAGCGTCTCGGCGTGCCGCTGATCGTGCTCACGGGGCGTGCCGGCTCGACGCTCGCGCGTGCCGCGAGCGCGGTGCTCGATGTGAGCGTCGCCGAGGAGGCCTGCCCGCTCAATCTCGCGCCGACCGCCAGCACCACTGCGATGCTCGCCATGGGCGATGCACTCGCCGTGGCACTGCTCGAATCGCGGGGCTTCAGTGCGCACGACTTCGCGCAGGCCCATCCGGGTGGCTCGCTCGGCAGGCGCCTGCTGCTCAGGGTCGAGGAGATCATGCGCACCGGTGCCGAGCTGCCGCGGGTCGGCCCGCAGGCGCCGCTCTCGGCCGGACTTCTGGAGATGTCGCGCAAGGGTCTCGGGCTCGCCATCATCGTCGACGAGCAGGATCGGGTGCTGGGGGTGTTCACCGATGGCGACCTGCGACGGGCGCTCGATCGGCAGATCGACGTTCACGCCGCGCCCATGCACAGCGTCATGACGGGACGCTGCCGCACCATCGGCCCGCAAGAGCTCGCCGCCGAGGGTGTGCACCTCATGGAGCTCCATCGCATCACGGCGCTGCCCGTGGTCGATGAGCACGGTCGCCTGGTCGGCGCCTTCAATGTTCACGACCTGCTGCGCGCGGGAGTGATGTGAGCGCTGCTTTGAGAGAGACGCCACCGGGGATTCGCTTGCTGGTTCTCGATGTGGACGGCGTGCTCACCGACGGCCGCTTGTACTTCGGTTCCCAAGGCGAGCTGCTCAAGGTCTTCCATGTGCGCGATGGCCATGGGCTCAAGGCGCTGCGGGCAAGCGGCGTCGAGGTGGCCGTGATCTCGGGCCGCCGCTCCGCTGCGGTGCGGCGCCGCTGCCGTGAGCTCGGCATCGCACACGTGATGCAGGGCGTCGCCGACAAGCTCGCGGCGTTTCAGGGGCTCGCTGCGAGGCTCGGCATCGCACCCGCCGCCTGCGCATGCGTCGGCGACGACGAGCCGGACGTGCCGCTCATGCGCGCCGTACGGCTTGCCTACGCTGTGCCGGACGCTCATCCTGCCGCGCAGAAGGCGGCCCATCGCATCACCCGGCTGAGCGGCGGGCAGGGCGCAGTCCGCGAGGTCTGCGACGAGCTCATCCGGGCCCGCCGACGCATGCCTCGCTCACGTCCGACGTGACTCACGTGCGCACCGCTCGCTGCACTCGAGGCGCCCGATGATCGTTCGCGTACTCGGTACCGCGTTGCTGATCGCTCTCGCCGTAGCGGGGCTGCTGCGGCTCAGCTCCGAGCAGATCGGGACCACACCGCGCTCGCAGCCGACGCTGGCCATGCCCAATCCGGGCTACTCGGCCCGCGATGCCACGCTCATCGAGACCGGCGCCGACGGTCGTCCGATGTACACCGTGCATGCCGCGACGGTGCGCCAGGTCCCCGAATCCCAGGTCGTGAACCTGACCCTGGTGCAGCTGTTGTTCCGCGATCCCAAGGGCCAGCTGTGGCACGGCAGCTCCGACCGCGGTCTCATCCTCGATGAGGCGGCACGCGTGGATATGATCGGCAACGTGAAGCTCTGGGGCCTGCTCCCGGGCACCGACGAGGACGCGCACATCAGCACCGACGCGCTGCACGTGAATACGCAAACCGAGGTGATCACGACCCAGGACCCGGTGATGTTCGACTGGAGCCGCCAGCATCTGCGCGCGCGCGGCATGATCGTGCGGCTGAAATCCTCGCAGGTGGTGCTGGAGTCCGACGTCTATGGCGTCTTCCTGCCGCAGTAGCGCCTCGGGCGAGGCGCGTGCCGTGCCAGCGCCGCGTGCCGTGCCAGCGCCGCGTGCCGGCGCGGGCTCGTTGCTCGCCGCGCTCGGCTGCGCATCGTTTGCGCTCGGCGGCGCCGCGGCACCGCCGCGAGCCCCGGAGCAGCTGCCCGTTCAGGTCGTCGCCAAGCACACCGACGTGGATTACCGCAACCACGAGACCGTGCTCACCGATGCGACCATCACGCAGGGAGATCGCAGCATCCGCGCGGACCGGGTCGTCGGCAAGGCAGACGGTCTCGACTTTCGCGACAGCCGCTGGGTGTTCACCGGCAATGTGCAGATGCGCGCACAGCAGGCGGCGAGCAGCGGCGTGCTCAGCTCCGACCGCACCACCGTCGACTTTCGCAACAACGTGCTCGTGCACGCGGTTGCCACGGGGCAGCCGGCGCATTTCGAGCAAACCGCCTCGGATACCGGCGTGCTGGCGCGTGCCCATGCCGACACCATCGATTACGAGGTCCCCGCCGCCACCTTGCGGCTCACCACCGATGCGTGGCTGCTTTATGGCACGACCGAGGTGACCGCACCGGAGGTCGTCTACAACATCGCGCAGCAGAAGATGGAGGGCGCGAGCGGTGGTGCCAGCGGCGAGCGCGTGCACATCACGATCGTGCCGCAGCCGAGCACCAAGCCGAAAGGCAAGCCGTGAGTGCCGAGATACTGCGCGCGGCGGGACTCGCCAAGAGCTACAGATCGAGGCCGGTCGTGCGCGATCTCTCCCTGGAGCTGCGGGAGGGCGAGATCGTGGGTCTGCTCGGGCCGAACGGCGCCGGCAAGACCACGGCCTTCTACATGATGGTCGGGCTGGTGCCGTGCGATGCCGGGCGCATCTACGTCGGCGAGCGGGACGTCACCTTCCTCAGCATGCACCGGCGCGCGCAGCTCGGAATCGGCTACCTGCCCCAGGAAGCCTCCGTCTTCCGCAAGCTCTCGGTGGAGGACAACGTGCTCGCGATTCTCGAGACCCGTGAGGATCTCGACCGCGCGGGCCGTGAGGGCCGGCTCGAGGAGCTGCTCGAGGAGCTGCGCATCGGTCACGTTCGGCGCACCCCGGGACTGTCGCTCTCGGGCGGGGAGCGGCGCCGCGTGGAGATCGCCCGAGCGCTCGCCGCGGAGCCGCGCTTCATGCTGCTCGATGAGCCCTTCGCCGGAGTCGACCCGCTCTCCGTCCTCGACATCCAGCGTATCGTGCGCGAGCTCACCGCACGGGGTATCGGGGTGTTGATCACCGACCATAACGTGCGCGAGACGCTGGGGGTGTGCCAGCGCGCCTACATCGTGAACCAGGGAATCGTGATCGCTTCCGGATCTCCGGAAGAAATTCTTGCCAACACCGAAGTCCGTGAGGTGTACTTGGGGGAGTCGTTCCGTCTCTGACGCTTGCTCGCCGGGTGGAACTCGTTATTTTTCACAGTGTTAGGTCTGGAATCCGCCCCAAGTGCAAGATCCATGCTGAAACCTTCCCTGCAGCTCAAGCTGGGTCAGCAACTGACCATGACCCCCCAGCTGCAGCAGGCCATCCGACTGCTCCAGCTGCCCGCGCTCGAGCTGCAGGCGCACATCCGCGAGCTGCTCGAAAGCAACGTGATGCTGGAGCCCGTGGAGGAGGCGGAGGCCACCGGCACCTTCGAGGCACTCGAGCCGCCCCCACCCCCGCAGGCAGAGGTCGCAGCCCCCGCTCCCACGGATACGACGGTCGAGGTCATCGACGAGCACTGGGGTGAGCACAGCGCCGGGCGGGGCGAGAGCAGCTGGAGCGGCGAGGACGACGAGCGCCAGCAGGAATTCGCCGACGCCACAGGACAGAGTCTGCAGGAGTATCTACTGGCGCAGCTGGAGCTTGCCAGGCTCGATGCGCGCTCGCTGGCCGTGGCGAGCGCCATCGTCGATGCCATCAGCGAGGATGGCTACGTCACCGAGCCACTCGAGGAGATCGCGCACACGCTGAAGCCCGAGCTAGAGGTCGAGGTGTCCGAGGTGGAGCGCGTGCTGCACCGCGTTCAACAGCTCGACCCCGCCGGAGTGGGCGCCCGCTCGGTCGGCGAATGCATCGAGCTGCAGCTACGACAGCTCGATCCCGGGACCCCGGGCCTCGCGGTCGCGCTGGAGATTGCGCGCCATCACCTGGAGCGCGTGGCCGAGCGTGAGCTCTCGCTGCTGCGGCGGGAGCTGCGAACCAGCGAGGACGAGTTGAGCTGTGCGCTGGCGCTGGTGCGCGCCTGCCACCCCCGCCCGGGCGCCACGGTGAGCGCCGGCGCAGCCGAATACGTCGTTCCCGATGTCTTCGTGCGTCGCACCGATCACGGCTGGACGGTGGAGATCAACGCCGCCACGCTGCCACGCGTGCGCCTCAATCACAGCTATGCCAGCCTGATCGGTCGCAGCGCAAGCCACGCCAGCATGCGCGCGCAGCTGCAGGAGGCGCGCTGGTTGTTGAAGAGCCTCGAGATCCGCAACGACACGCTGATGAAGGTGGCCCGCTCGATCATCGAGCGGCAGACGGCCTTTCTCGAGCACGGCGAGGAGCACATGCGGCCGATGATCCTCAAGGACATCGCCGAGGCCGTGGAGATGCACGAGTCGACCATCTCGCGCGTCACCTCCGGCAAGTACATGCACACCCCGCGCGGGGTGTTCGAGCTGCGCTACTTCTTTTCCAGCCAGGTCGAGGGTGCCGACGGATCGGGCACCTCGTCCACGGCGATTCGCGCCAAGATCAAGAAGCTCGTCAAGGACGAAAGTCCCGAGGACCCGCTCTCGGACGGTCGTATCGCGGAGCTGCTCTCCGACGAAGGCATTCCCGTGGCCCGCCGCACGGTCGCCAAGTATCGCGAGAGCATGGGCATCGCGCCCTCCAACGAGCGCCGGCGGGCAGGCTTGCGACAGATGTAACGCGTTCATCACAAGGAGACGGCTTATGCGGCTCAACGTCACCGGTCATCACGTCGAGGTCACCCCTGCCCTGAGAGGCTACGTGGAGAAGAAGCTGGAGCGCATCGTGCGCCACTTCGATCAGCTCATCGACGTGCACTGCGTGTTGACGGTTGAGAAGCTGCGGCAGAAGGCCGAGGCAACGCTGCATGCCAGCGGCTGCGACATCCACGCGGATGCGACCGAGCCGGACATGTATGCGGCCATCGACGTGCTCAGCGACAAGCTCGATCGGTGCGTGCGCAAGCACAAAGAGAAGCTGACCGACCACAAAGCCATCAAGGCGCCGCGCTCGCTGCGCGTCTGATTGGGATTCGTCGCGGCCCGGGCCCGCCGCCCGTGCCGAGCGCGGCTTGCACGCGGCTGTACGGGCCGCTACTGTCGGGCCGTGCGCATCATCGTGGTGAGCGGACTGTCCGGCTCGGGCAAGAGCGTGGCGCTGCACATGCTCGAGGACCTGAGCTTCTATTGCATCGACAACCTGCCCGCGGCGCTGCTCAAGCCCTTCATCGCACACACCGTGCGCAGCGCCGAGTCGAGCTATGCGCGCTCGGCCATCGGCCTGGATGCACGCAACACGGCACAGGAGATCGCCACCGTCCCACGGCTCCTCGATGAGCTCAAGCGCAGTGGCATCCGCTGCGAGGTGCTGTTCCTGGTGGCGAGCGACGAGGAGCTGCTGCGCCGCTTCGCCGAGACTCGCCGCCAGCATCCCATGACGCGCCAGCGCCTCGACCTGCGCGAGGCGATCGACACCGAGCGGCGCCTGCTCGAGCCGATCGCGCAGGCGGCGGACCTGACGATCGACACTTCCCGGATGGGCGTGCATCAGCTGCGCCATCTCGTGCGACAGCATCTCGAGCCCTCGAGCAGCGCGCGGCTCGCCATCACCTTCGAGTCTTTCGGCTTCAAGCGCGGGATACCCGGCGATGCCGACTTCGTATTCGATGCACGCTCGCTACCGAATCCGTACTGGGAGCCCGCACTGCGCCCGCTCACGGGGCGCGATCCCGATGTGGTGCGCTTCCTCGAGTCGCATGCGGCGGTCGCACGCCTGATCGATGACATCGAGCGCTTCATCGCCGCGCGCATCCCGGAGTACGAGTCGGCCGCCCGCGGCTATCTGACCGTTGCAGTCGGCTGTACCGGCGGTCAGCATCGCTCCGTGTACCTCGTCGATCGGCTCGCCGCGCGCTTCGCGGCGAGCCATCCGCAGCTGACCACCCGTCACATGGCGCTGGGCGATGCGCGCGTTGAGAGCGCCTCGGCGGGCGCGCCTCATGGGAGCGCCCCCGGCGCTGCGCCAGCCCCACCGGAGCAGGCCGCCCCGCGCTGAGCGGCGATGCTAAGATGCGAGGTGGCATGGCGGGCCCTGTCCCGCCGAGCAGATCGCGGCGCTGTGGCACCGCCACTGAAGCGCGCTGCGGGAGGCAGTTGTGGCCACGCGCGAGAACGCCCGGGCACGCCGCACCAGCACATCGCGGCGGCGCCCGCGCCTGCTGCTGCCCTTTGCCATCAGCTCCATCCTGATCCTCTACACGGTACTGCTCTGCGCGGCCGTCTGGAGCTACTCGGTGCTGCGCATCCGCAGCGACTATCGCGACACCCTGGCGGCGGAGCGCGACCGCCTGCGCAGCGCCGCCATCACGCTCGATACCCAGATCAGCGCGGTGCTCGGCAACGGCATCGGTGCGGCGCTCGCAGGCGCCAACGAGCTCAACGGCGGCATCGATTCGGCGAGTCCCGAGCGTCTCGCCCAGACGCTGGCCAACATGCTCACCGGCGGCGACTACGTGCGCGGGCTGTTCCTCGCCAGTGCCCACCACTTCACCCTGGTGACCCGGGGGCGGCAAACGCAGAGCACCCCGAGAGCGCCCGCCTGGCTCAGCGTGCCGCCGGGCAGCGGCGCCACCTGGGTGGGAGCGCCTTTCCCGGACCCGGACGGAAGCGGCATCGCCGTCGTGCCCATCGCCCATCGGCTGGGCCGCGATGCCTGGGCCGGCGCTCTGTTCGACTTGCATCCGATCGCGCAGGCCTATGAGCAACCCGACTCCGACAGCGGCGCCGGGCTGTTCGCGACCGATGGCACGGCGCTCATGCTCATCGCGCGTCCGGCGAATCGCTCACGCGTTGCCGGCTGGCTCGCCAGCAATGTCGGCGACAGCAGCGCGTTTCAGCGCCTGCGCAGCTCCGCCACCGGTCTCTTCGAGGACGCGCTTCCCTACACCGGGGAGGACTCCTTCATCGCCTACGACCGCGTCCCGGGCTATCCGCTGATCGTCGCCGTGCAGCGCACCCGCCATGCCACGCTCGCGAGCTGGCGCGCGCAGCGCCAGGAGACGCTCGTTCTGGCGGGCACCCTCACCGCCATGGTGATCGTGATGACCGCGCTGCTCGCGTACTTCCTGCATTCGCTGCGCCGGCGCGAGATGCACTACCGCACGCTCTTCAATCACGCAGCCTTCGGCGCTTTCATCCTGGAAGGCGACCGCATCATCGAGGCGAACGACACCAGCGCCGCCATCTTCGGCGTGGAGCACCCCGGAGCACTCGTCGGGCTCTCGCCGTGGGGCCTCTCCCCGACGCGTCAGCCCGATGGCAGCCAGTCGCTGACGGTCGCGCGCGAGCGGATGGAGGCCTCCATCCTCGCCGGTGCGCGCAGCTTCGAATGGCTGCACCAGAGGCTCGACGACGGCCGTGCCTTCTACGCCAGCGTCGATCTCTCCAGCCTGCAGTCCCGCGGCAAGACCTACACACTCGCCGTCGTGCACGACATCTCGCAGCGCAAATACTCCGAGCAGGAGCGCGAGCGCGTGGTGAGCGAGCTGCGCGAGCTTGCCGGTGCCCTCGTACATGCGCAGGATGACGAGCGCCGGCGCATCGGTCGGGACCTGCACGACGCCACCGGACAGGTGCTCGCATCTCTGGAACTCAAGCTCGAGCGCCTGGCGCGCCTCGGGGCGGGCAGTGTGCCGGCACTGCGCCCGCTGCTCGATGACTGCGTCTCCCTGGCGCATCGCTGTGCCGCGGAGATCCGCACGGCCTCCTACCTGCTGCATCCCCCGTTGCTCGACGAGATCGGCCTCACGAGCGCGCTGCGCTGGCTCGCCGACGGACTGCGCGATCGTGGCGGGCTCGAGGTGCATCTCGAGCTGCCCGACAGCATGGAGCGGCTGCCGCGCGAGCAGGAGCTCGCTGTGTTTCGCGTGGCCCAGGAGGCGCTCACCAACGTGCGCCGCCATGCCATGAGTCCGAGAGTGACCATCCGTCTGTTCGAGACCGCCGAGGCACTGGTGCTCGAGATCGAGGACAGCGGCCGCGGCATGCGCACGGGCGCGCGCACGCCGAGCGAGCGACTCGCAGGGGGCGTGGGCCTTGCCGGCATGGCCGAGCGCATGCGCCAGCTCGGAGGCTCGCTCAGCGTCCGCAGCAGCGCGAGCGGCACCTGCGTACGCGCCGAGCTGCCCTTGGCGCGCGCGGCGGAAGCGGCCGCCGACGCGGCCGGCTGAGACGCAGCGGCCATGCGCACCGCGCGACTCCTCGTTGCCGACGATCATGAGCTCTTTCGCCGGGGACTCGTGGCCGCGCTCGCAGAGCGCACGGAATGGACCGTGGTCGCGGAGGCCGCGAACGGACGCGAGGCGCTGCGGCTCGCCGCGGAGCTCGCGCCGGACATCGCGATCCTCGACCTGAGCATGCCCGAGCTCAACGGTCTCGACGCCGCGCGCGAGATGCTGCAGCTCCGCCCTGCCATCCGCGTGCTGATCCTCAGCGCGCACGAGTCGGAGCAGCTGGTCCGCGAAGTGCTCGAGGCGGGCGCACAGGGCTACGTGCTCAAGTCCGACGCCGGCCGCGCGCTGCTCGATGCGATCGATTCGCTGCTGCAGGGCCGGCCGTTCTTCTCCTCGACGATCGGACGGCTGGTGCTCGAGGGCTACCTGCGCGCCGGCACGCAGGCGGAGGCAACCGGCGCGCTGCTCTCGCCCCGCGAGCGCCATGTGGTGCAACTGCTCGCCGAGGGCAAGAGCAACAAGGAGGTTGCGCGCGCGCTGGCACTCAGCGTCAAGACCGTCGAGACTCACCGCAACAACGTCATGCGCAAGATGGGCTTCAAGTCCCTCGCCGACCTCGTGCGCTACGCTGTCCGCAACCGCATCGTCGCCGATTGATCCAGCGGCTGAGAGCCACGCCCCGCCCCGGGCGCTGGTCCCGCGGCCCGGTGGCCCACCGAGACACCCGGAGCGCCATGTCGCGCTGCACTAAGGTGTATTCCTGCCCCGCCTACGGAGATCCTTCGATGTTGCGGGGCAGTCCCCGCCTTTAAGGTGCGCTCCCCCGTCCGCGCTGCGGACGGCATCCGTTGGCATCAGGGAGAGGCACCAGTGAAGGTGGATGCATCAGCGCCCGCAGTCGAGACAGAGTCCACGGCCTCCCCGGCTCTCGAGCGGCTCGAAGCCGACCGCGAGCAGCTGCTGGCGCTCGGGCGCTTTGCTGCCGGCGTTGCGCACGACCTGCAGGTGCTGCTGCGGCCGATCGGCGCCGTCGCACAACGCATCGGCGCACGGCTGCCGGAGGATGCAGATGCCCAGCTCGGGATCGACCGCATCGTGCAGGCTGCCGAGCTGAGCCGCGACCTCGCCGCTCAGATTCTGGCCTACTCCCGCGGCGGCCCCCCGGAGCGCGCCCCCGTATCCCTCGGCAGCGTGGTGCGGCGTGCACTGCCGCTGCTGCGTGCCACGCTGCCGCGTCCGACCGCCCTGCGCGCCTCCGTCGATCGCGACACACCGCTCATGCACGGCAATGCGGCGGCGCTGCAGCGGGTGCTGCTCAATCTGGTGCTGAACGCTGCGCAGAGCCTCGCCGCGCGCGGCAGCGTGATCGAGGTCGGCGTCGTCGCCGTCGCGGCGAGCGAGGCGGCGGCCGAGGGCGAGGGGCACCCGCGCGTGCGCCTCACGGTGGCCGACGATGGTGCGGGTATGGACCCGCCACAGCTGCATGCGGTCCTCGAGTCCCTCGGCGAGATGAATCTCGCCGCGGGCGCCAAGGGCTCGGGACTCGCGATCGTCAATGCCATCGTGCGCGCACATTGCGGACGGCTGACGATCAGCACCCAGGCGGGCCGCGGCACGACCGTTCGAGTGGACTTTCCGGCGGTGCTTCCCGATCGCGCCGGACGCATCGCGCGCACGCACGTATGCACCACGGCCTGCCTCGCGCGGGGCCTGCAGACGTGAACCCAGGCGCCCCCGAGCGGCCGGGGCGGCGCGGCAGCGGCGACTCCGCCGATCGCGCGCCCAGCGCTGCGGAGCACGCGGGCGCGCCACGCTGTCCACAGTGCCTGGCTCAGCAGCGGCGCAACGAGCATCTCAAACGCGTGCTGCACCTGCAGAGCGCGATCAACGCCGGCGCACTGCGCAGCGCGAGCCGCGACGAGCTGCTCTCCGAAGTGTGCCGTCTGGCGACAACCATCGGGCCCTACGATCGCGCGACGATCTGCCTGGTCCGCGCCGATGGGCAAACCGCAGAGGTGCGCTTTCACCTCGGACACCCCGCGCCCCGCTATCCGACCATCGAGATCGGCACCGGCAACGCGCCCGACAAGAGCCTGACTGGACGCGCATTGCGCACCGGGATCGTCGCGCTGTCGCGCGATCTCACCCGTCCGGAGCCCCCGGTGCTCGAGCGCGGGGAGCTGCTCGCCCAGGGCGTGCGCACGATCGTGGCGTTGCCGCTCACGGTGGAGGGCCGCCAGGTAGGCGCGCTCACCCTGAGCTCGCACGAGGAGGACGCGCTCAGCGAGGACGACTTGCCGGTGCTCGCCGACGTGGCGACGAACCTCTCCTTTGCGCTGCATCTGCAGCAGCATGCAACCGCGGTCGCCTACCTCAGCCACTACGACTCGCTCACCGGCCTCGCCAATCGACCCCTCTTCTGCTCCCGCCTCGATGAGCAGCTGCGCCGCGGATTGCCGCTCGGCAATCTGCTGGTGGCGGCCTTCGACGTGACCAATCTCAATCAGATCAACGACAGCCTGGGCCGCGCCTGCGGCGATCAGCTGCTGCAGCAGATCGCCGAGCGGCTGCGCGACTACGCCGGCAACGAGCAGCGCTGCGGCTACCTCGGCGGCGGCAGCTTTGCGCTGCTCGAGATGGGGCTGCCGCGTGGCTCGGGCGACGTGGTCGCGCTGCTCGACTCGACCGTGTTTGCGCGACCCTTCACGATCGAGGGGCGCACGCTGCGAGTGGCCTGGCGGGCGGGCGCGTCGCGCTTTCCGGCGAACGGCACCGACGGCGGCACCTTGCTGCAGAAGGCGGAGGCGGCGCTGCAGTACGCCAAGGACTGCGGCGAGCAGTACCTGACCTACAAGATCGCCATGCGCAGCGAGGTCGTCGAGCGGCTGACGCTCGAGCATCAGCTGCGCGAGGCCGTCGAGGCGCAGCAGTTCGAGCTCTACTATCAGCCTCAGGTGAACGTGACGACCGGGCGCATCGAGGCGCTCGAGGCGCTGCTGCGCTGGAACCACCCCGAGGAGGGCCTGCTGCTGCCGGCGCGCTTCCTGACGGTGCTCGAGTCCTCGGGGCTGATCATCCCCGTCGGGGAATGGGCACTGCGCCGGGCGCTGCGCGACCAGGGGCACTGGCACGAGCTCGGCCTGGGTCCGGTGCGCGTCGCCGTGAACGTCTCGCCGCTTCAGGTGCGACGGCGCACCTTCGTCGAGGAGCTGCTCGGCATCGAGCGCAGCGGTGCCTGCGCGCTCGATCTCGAGATCACCGAGACGGCTCTCATGCAGGATCTGCAGGGCATCAGCCGGCGCCTGCAGATGCTGCGCGATGCGGGCATCCGCATTGCGCTCGATGACTTCGGCACCGGCTATTCCTCGCTCGGGCTGCTCTCGAAGCTGCCCGTGGACCTGCTCAAGATCGACCGCCGCTTCGTGCGCAATCTGCCGAGCGATCCGGCGAGCGTGACGCTCACGCGTACGGTGATCGGGCTCGCCTCGGGCTTCGGCCTGCTCACCGTCGCCGAGGGGGTCGAGACGGAGGCGCAGCTGCGGGTGCTGCGCCGCTTCGGCTGCGACTATTCGCAGGGCTATCTGCATGCCCGCCCACTGCCGGCGCGCGCGGTGCAGAAGCTGTTGTCGCGCCAGCCGCCGGCGCGGCGCTAATAGGTCCGCCCGATCAGCACCATCTCCGTCGCCGGCTCGCCGGTGAACAGACAGCGCCGGCCCTCGAAACCTTCCTGCTGCAGCGGTGCGACGCGAATCGTGAGCTTCAGTGCCTTGAGCTCGCGATCGACGGCCTCGAGCGCCGCGCCTTGCGGGCGTGCCCAGGGCACCAGTGCCCAGCCGCGGAAGCTCTCCGTATCGCCGGCCTCGCGGAAGTAGCTCTCGAGATCGGCGCGGGTCGCGAGCCCCTCGATGATGTTGGCGCGCAGCCGCTCGCGGGCCTCCCGATGCAGGCTGCTCTGAATCTCCGCGAGAATGGCACCCGCCTGGCTCACGAGCTCGGCGCGTGAGAGGCTCTCGAAGCGAATCTTCTCGCCCTGGCGGGCGCGGTCGCGACGAATGAGCGTGACGGCGCCGTTGGCGACATCGCGAGCGCCGATCTCGCACACCACCGGGACGCCGCGCTTGATCCACAGCCAGCGCTTGTCGATGGCGCGCCCCGGCCTGCGGTCGACCGTGGCACGGATCGGCTCGCCGCAGGCCTCGCTCCGGCGCAGCTCCGCCGCGAGCGCCTCGCAGTACTCGATGACGCTCGCATCCTCGGGACGATCGCGCAGCATCGGCACCAGACAGATCTGACGCGGCGCAATCACGGGTGGCAGACGCAGCCCATCGTCATCCCCGTGCGTCATGATGACCCCGCCGATGAGGCGCGTGGAAACGCCCCAGCTGGTGGTGTGCGCGTAGGCGAGGTCGCCGTTCTCGGTCTGGAAGCGAATGTTCTGCGCGGTCGAGAAATGCGTGCCGAGATAGTGCGCCGTGCCGGCCTGCAGCGCCTTGCC
>DATJSR010000124.1:0-7675 GCA_035504015.1 Steroidobacteraceae bacterium | reverse complement strand
TGAGCGCCGCAGCTGGCAGCAGGCGGCGCAACGCGCCGAGATCGTCGGACAGGTCGTGAAGCGCCGCCAGGGCGAGGAGCGGCTTGCCGCCGATCGCCAGGAGCAGCGCGAGACGGACGAGCGTGCTCTGCAACGCATCGCAAGGAGGTCCCATGGCGGGCGTTCCTGAGAGTCTGCTCGCCGGGCGCGCCCCGGCACCGCGCAGTGCTGCCGCCCCAGGCGCTCCGAGCCCAGCGGGCAGTGCCGCGCCCGCACGGATCACGAGCGGACCAGGCGGTGCCAGCGCCGGCGCGGCGGGAACCCCCGGAGAATTCTCCGAGCTGCTCGGCCAGAGCGCCGCGGGCGATGGCCCCGGCACTTCCAAGACCGAGTCCCCGGCCGCGCCGAAGCACGCCGCCACCGATGCCGCCGCGAACGGCGCTGAGGCAACCCTGCCCGTCGCCGCCTGGACGTCCGCACTCGGCGCGCTGGTGACTCAGAGCGCCGCGGGCCCGGTCGCCGGGCCGGCCGCCGCGGCATCCGAGGCAGCCGCGGCATCCGAGACAGCCGCCGCATCCGCTACGGTGCCTGCGGCGGACACAACGCTCAGCGCTGGCACGAGTGCCATCGATGCGAGCCTCGCTCGCAACAGCGTGTCGGTGCGAGCTGGCGCACCCGGGGCGGGCGGCGTGGCCGGGCCGTCGGGCCGAGGCTCACCGAGCGCCGCGGAGACCGCAACCGCCGGCGCGAGCACGAAGGACGGGCATGCCGCGGATGATGCCACCGGCGACGACGATGACTCGAGCGGCGCGCTCGACCTGCTGTCGCTTGCGCAGGCGACGGAGCTCATGGCGCTGAGCGCCGGGGCGCGCACGAGCGGCTCGGGTGCCGCCCTTGCGGACGCACGCGGTGGGAGCGCAGCTGCGCCTGATGCGCTCGATGCGAGCGGCGCGCAGGCTCCCGGCGCAAGTGATGCCGGAACGCTCGCCGCGAGCAGCGCCGCGCGGGCTGCGGACACGGCGCCCGCGCAAGGCGCGAATCCCACTGTGAGCGCGCAGCTCAGCGCACCGGTCGGCTCGCACGCCTGGACCGAGGAGCTCGGCAACCAGCTCACGTGGATGGCACACCAAGGAATCGATACGGCCTCGCTCAAAGTGACTCCGCCGGATCTCGGCCCGATCGAGGTGCGCATCGATGTGCGCGGTGCGGATGCGAGCGTATGGTTCGGGGCGGCTCATGCGGAGACGCGCGCCGCGCTCGAGCAATCGCTGCCGCGTCTGCGCGAGCTGTTCGCCGGTCAGGGTCTGTCGCTGACGGACTCCGGGGTCTTTCGCGAGCCCCCACGACAGCAGACAGCGCTTGGCACAGCGGCGCGCAGCAGCGCCGACGCACCGGGCTCGACTCAGCAGGCTGTGACTCCCGTCACACGCGCACGCGCGGGTCTCATCGATCTCTACGCTTGAGGATGCCGCCGCCCCGGGGCGCGCCTGGCGCATGCGCAGCGCCAAGTTTCCGTCGCGCGCCGAGTGACGCGACCTGCATCACAGGTGGCATTTCGCCAGAAAATCCTTGCGGCCGTGGCACTTAGCGCATCACGCGCACCCATGGCATAGGCGTTGCAAATCCATCGCTCACGCAACTGCGAGGGCTGCGGCAAATCATGGCAGACATACCCACGCTCGAACCGGCGGCCGAGGTGCAGCTCGCCGACGACGACGAGACTCCGAAGAAGAAGCGCTCCTGGCTGCTGCTGAGCGCCATCATCGCCAGCGTGCTTCTGGCCGGCGGCGGCGGCGCGGCCTGGTATTTCATGGGCGCAGCCAAGCCGGATGGCAAGGCCAAGGCGGCGGCCCCCACCGGGCCTGCGCTCTACGTGCTCCTCGATCCGCCCTTCGTCACCAACTTCGAGGCCGACCAGGCCGTGCGCTTTTTGCAGATCACCGTGCAGGTGATGTCGCACGACCCTGCGACCGTCGAGATCGTGAAGGCCAACGATCCGGTGATCCGTAACGACCTGCTGCTGCTGTTCGGCAATCAGAAATATACCGACCTCGCCAGCCGCGACGGCAAGGAGCGCCTGCGCGCGCAGGCGCTCGAGGCGGTCCGCCGGGTAGTCGCCACCAACGGCGGCAAGCCCGAGCGGGTCGACGCCATCTACTTCACCAGCTTCGTGATGCAGTAAAGGGCAGGCGTCGTGTCCGACAAGATTCTGAACCAGGACGAGATCGATGCGCTGATCCATGGCATCGATGCGGGCTCGGTGAGCACCGAGGCGGCACCCGCCGATGGCGAGGTGCGCGGCTACGATTTTCGAACGCAGATGCGCATCGTGCGCGGCCGCATGCCCACGCTCGAGATGATCGACGAGCGCTTCGCCCGCCGCTTCCGCCTGAGTCTCTACAACCTGCTGCGACGTGCGCCGGAGATCAGCGTGAGTCCCGTGCAGATGAAGAAGTTCAGCGAGTATGTACACACGCTGCACGTGCCGACCAGCCTCAACCTCGTGAAGGTCAATCCGTTCCGCGGCACGGCACTGATCGTCCTCGATCCGAAGCTGGTATTCGCGGTCGTCGACAATTTCTTCGGCGGCACCGGCCGGCACACCAAGATCGAGGGCCGCGACTTCACCGCCACCGAGCAGCGCGTCATCCACATGCTGATGCGCAGCGCCTTCACCGACCTGCGCGAGGCGTGGGCGCACATCGCCACCATCGAGCTCGAATATCTGCAGTCGGAGATCAATCCGCACTTCGCCAACATCGTGAGCCCCTCCGAGATCGTGGTGATCACGAGCTTCCACATCGAGCTGGACGGCGGTGGCGGCAACCTGCACGTGACCATGCCCTACTCGATGATCGAGCCGCTGCGCGACGTGCTCGATGCCGGGGTGCAAAGCGATCGGGTCGAGCACGATGAGCGCTGGATACAGGCGTTGCGCGAGGAGATCGCCGATGCCGAGGTTCCCATCACCACGGTGCTGGGGCGCGCCTCGCTCAACCTCGAGGAGGTATTGAACCTCAAGCCCGGGGACGTGATTCCCTGCGACTTCGAGGGCAAGGTCACTCTGCTCGCCGACTCGGTGCCGGTCTTTCGCGGCACCTTCGGCATCTCCCGTGGCCAGCAGGCGGTCAAGGTGGTCGAGCGCGTGCGCCGCCACAAGGCCGCTGCCATGGAGAGCTTCACGGCGAAGAAAGCTTAGAGGACAGCTGCATGAACACGAAGGCCAACGAGGCGGTCGCCGCCGAGTTCGACAATCTGCGCGAGGAAGGCGCACCCGGGGCGGCGGGCACCGACGTGAACCTCGAGGTGATCCTCGACGTTCCGGTGACGCTCTCCATGGAAGTCGGTCGCACGCGCATTCCGATCCGCAACCTCCTGCAACTCAATCAGGGCTCCGTGGTCGAGCTCGATCGAGAGGCGGGCGAGCCGCTCGATGTGTTCGTCAACGGCACGCTCATCGCCCACGGCGAGGTGGTGGTCGTCAACGAGAAGTTCGGCATCCGTCTCACCGACGTGATCAGCCCCGCCGAGAGAGTGCGCAAACTCAAATGAGCACCCTGGCGAGCCTGTCCTCCGCGCCGCTGGTGACGAGCGCGGCCACGGCCGCGAGCCGCCCGTTTGCGTCCCCGGACGTCGCCGGTGCCGCGGCACCCGCCGGCCTCACCGGTCTCACGCAGGTGACCCTCGCCCTCGCACTCGTGGTGGCAGCGATCTTTGCGCTCGCCTGGCTCGTGCGCCGCCTGCGCGGCCTGAGCGGGGAGTCGAGCGCTGCGCTCGCCGTACTCGCCGAGGTACGTCTCGGCCCCAAGGAGCGGGCGGTGCTGGTGCGCGCCGGGAGCGCGCAGCTGCTGCTCGGTGTGGCTCCCGGCAGCGTGCAGGCCCTGCATGTCCTCGCCGAGCCGGTAGCCGCCTCACCGAGCGTCACGCCCGCGGCGCAGCGCCCGAGCTTTCGCGCGCTGCTGATGCGCAGCCTGGGGAAGCCATGAGCACCCGGGCGCTGCGCCTCCTGCCACTGCTGCTGCTGGCCGCGCTGGCCCCGCACGCAGCGCTCGCAGACGCGGGCCTCGCGGCAGTCACCGTGCAGAGCGCCCCCGGGGGCGGTCAGACCTACACCCTGACGCTGCAGGTGCTGCTGCTGATGACGGCGCTCACGCTGCTGCCGGCCATCCTGCTCATGATGACCGCATTCACGCGCATCGTGATCGTGCTCGGCATTCTGCGTCAGGCGCTCGGCGCCGGCCAGACTCCGCCCAATCAGGTCCTGATCGGCCTGGCGCTGTTTCTGACGCTCTTCGTCATGTCACCGGTGCTCGATCGCATCAACGAGGTGGCCGTCAAGCCCTACGTCGCCGGCAGCATCGATTCCACGGCGGCGCTGCAAAAGGCCGTCGTACCCCTCAAAGGCTTCATGCTGCATCAGACCCGCGAGTCCGACATCGCCACCTTCGTGCGCATCGCGGGCGGCAAGGGCTACGCCACTCCGCAGGACGTGCCGATCTCGGTACTGGTGCCCGCCTTCGTCACCAGCGAGCTCAAGACCGCCTTCATGATCGGCTTCCTGATCTTCATTCCCTTCGTGATCATCGACCTGGTGGTCGCGAGCGTGCTGATGTCGATGGGCATGATGATGCTCTCGCCGGTGCTCATCTCGCTGCCCTTCAAGCTGATGCTGTTCGTGCTGGTCGACGGCTGGTCGCTCGTCATGGGAACCCTCGCCGCGAGCTTCTACGCATGAGCCCGGAAATCGTCATGAGCATCGGGCAGCGCGCGCTCGAGATCACGCTGCTGCTGGCGGCGCCGCTGCTGCTCACCGCGCTCATCACCGGGGTCATCGTCGGCGCCTTCCAGGCCGCCACCCAGATCAACGAGCAGACGCTGTCCTTCATCCCCAAGCTCGTGGCGCTGGCGCTGGCGCTGCTCATCGCGGGGCCGTGGATGCTGAAGGTGCTGGTGAGCTACACGCGCGAGCTCATCGAGAGCATCCCGGGTCTCATCAACTAGCGGGCCCCTCATGCTCACGGTCAGCGCCGGACAGGTCGAGGAGTGGATGGCACAGGTCTTCTGGCCCTTCGTGCGCGTCGGTTCCTGCCTGATGTTCGCACCGGCCTTCTCCGCGGTCGAGGTGCCCGTGCGCGTGCGCATCGTGCTGGCCGGCGCAATCGCGATCCTGATCGCGCCGCTCGTGCCGCCGCCCCCGCAGGTGCAGCCCTTCTCCGCCGCCGGAATGGTGATCACGGCGCAGCAGGTGCTGATCGGCGCGGCGCTCGGCTTTGCGCTGCAGCTGGTGTTCGATGCCGTGAGCATGGGGGGCCAGCTGCTGGCGAACAGCATGGGGCTGTCCTTCGCCTACAACCTCGACCCGGTGCGCGGTACCGGTACACCCGTCGTGGGGCAGCTCTACAGCATTCTGGTGACACTCACCTTTCTCGCCCTCGATGGCCATCTGCGCGTGCTCGAGGTGCTGGTCGACGGCTTTCGCACGCTGCCGCTGAATACCTCGGGGCTCGGCAGCGCCGGTTTGTGGCACATCGTGGAATGGGGCTCGCAGATCTTCGCCGGGGCGCTCGCGATCGCGCTGCCCGGGATGACGGCGCTGCTGATCGTGAATCTCGCCTTCGGCATGATCAGTCGGGCGGCGCCCACGCTCAATCTGTTCGCGGTCGGCCTGCCGATCTCGCTGCTCTTCGGCCTCGCCATCATCATGATCTGCCTGCCGGCGCTGCAGGCGAGCTTCCTCAGGCTGCTGCAGCAGGGATTGCTGCTGGTGCAGGGCTTGCTCGCGCCCGGAGCCTGAGATGGCCGAGAACGAAAGCTCCCAGGAGCGGACTCAACAACCCACCGCCAAGCGCATCGAGGAGGCGCGCCGGCGTGGTCAGGTGCCCCGCTCCCGCGACCTCACCACGGCCGCCGTGGTACTGCTCGCCGGCGGAGGCTTGCATTTCCTCGGTGGACAGCTCGGCGCGCGGCTGTACGTGCTCATGCAGTCGGGCCTGTCGCTCTCGCGCACTCACGCCCTCGATGAGAATCTGCTTCTGCCGAGCCTCGTTGCCGAGGGGACGCAGGCGCTGTATGCGTGCGCACCGATCCTCGGGCTCACGCTCGCCGGAGCGCTGCTCGCGCCGCTGCTGCTCGGTGGGTGGAACCTGAGCTTCGAGGCCGTGGTGCCCGATTTCACGCGCCTGTCGCCCGTGAGCGGGCTGCAGCGCATCTTCTCGATGCGCGGCCTGGTCGAGCTCGCCAAGGCGTTCGCCAAGTTCCTGCTGATCGCCGCCGTCGCGGCGCTGTTTCTGTGGAAGCGCTCGAACGAGCTGCTCGCGCTCGGCAGCGAGCCCGTGCAGACCGCGATCATGCAGGCCGCCGCGCTCACGGGAGATGCGCTGCTGATGCTCGCCGGGTCCCTGGGGCTCATCGCCGCCGTCGATGTGCCCTTTCAGCTGTGGCAGTACAACCGGCAGCTGCGCATGAGCCGCGAGGAGCTGCGCCAGGAGCTGCGCGAGAGCGAGGGCTCCCCCGAGGTGAAGGGGCGCATCCGCAAGGCGCAGCAGGAGCTCGCCAAGCGGCGCATGATGCAGAAGGTGCCCAAGGCCGACGTGGTGGTCACGAACCCCACCCACTTCGCCGTGGCGCTGAGCTACGACGAGCGGCGCATGCGCGCGCCCGTGGTCGTCGCCAAGGGCGCCGACGAGATCGCCGCGCGCATCCGCGAAGTGGCGCAGGAGCACCGCGTCCCGATCTTCGAGGCGCCCCCGCTCGCCCGGGCACTGTATCGTGCCGTGCCGCTCGATGGCGAGATTCCCGGCTCGCTGTACGTAGCGGTCGCCCAGGTGCTCACCTACGTCTACCAGCTGCGCAGCGCGCGCCTGACGGGCGCCACGCCGCCGCCGCCGCCGAGCATCGATCCGACGCTCGAGCCAGGCGGAGATTGATCCATGGCCGCCAACCCGAGTGCTGCGACCGTATCCGCACCCGCGCTGCGCGAGCTGCTGCGCGCCGGAGTCGGAGTGCCGGTCGGCGTGCTCGCCGCGCTCGCCATGCTGGTGCTGCCGCTGCCGCCGATGGCGCTCGACGTGCTGTTCACCTTCAACATCGCGCTGTCGATCATGATCGTGGTGGCCGTCTTCTACGTGGCACGGCCGATCGACTTCGGCGTCTTTCCCACGGTGCTGCTGCTCGCGACGTTGCTGCGGCTCGCGCTCAACGTCGCCTCCACCCGAGTGGTGCTGCTGCACGGGCATGGCGGTCCAGGTGCGGCCGGCAAGGTGATCCAGTCCTTCGGCGAGTTCGTGATCGGCGGGAACTTCGCCGTCGGCGTCGTGGTGTTCGTGATCCTGACGATCATCAACTTCGTGGTGGTGACCAAAGGCTCGGGCCGCATCTCCGAGGTGAGTGCGCGCTTCACCCTCGATGC
The DNA here is from genome assembly GCA_035504015.1 of Steroidobacteraceae bacterium. Classification (GTDB taxonomy): domain Bacteria; phylum Pseudomonadota; class Gammaproteobacteria; order Steroidobacterales; family Steroidobacteraceae; genus JASHUC01. Next base: position 288 of record DATJSR010000124.1, on the reverse strand, counting down.
CATGCCCGGCAAGCAGATGGCGATCGACGCCGATCTCAACGCCGGCCTGATCACCCAGGACGAGGCTCGCCAGCGCCGGCTCGAGGTGCGCGCCGAGGCGGACTTCTACGGCTCCATGGATGGTGCCAGCAAGTTCGTGCGCGGGGATGCGATCGCGGGCATCCTGATTCTCTTCATCAACGTGCTCGGGGGCCTCGCCATCGGGGTCATCGGGCACGGGCTCGCCTTCGCCGATGCCGCGCACACCTACACGCTGCTCACGATCGGCGATGGCCTGGTGGCGCAGAT
>DATJSR010000123.1:0-23810 GCA_035504015.1 Steroidobacteraceae bacterium | reverse complement strand
TCGAGCTTCAAGCTGGACGTGAAGAATGCCGACGGCACCGACTCGGTGTGGGCGGTGGAGATGAACAGCCCCAACAACCTGGTGCGCGAGGGCTGGAAGCGCACCACGCTCAAGCCCGGTGACAAGGTGACCGCCACGGTGCATCCGCTCAAGGACGGCACGCCAGGTGGCATGTACGTCGCCATCACGCTCGCGGATGGCACCACGCTCACCGCGCAGCCGCAGCAGAAGGGCTACTGAGATGCGCTGCTTGGGGGGCCGGGCGCTGCTCATCTGCGTGGCAGCTGCAGCGTTGCTTGCCGCGAGCGTGTGCGCCGAGGCACAGCAGTCCTCCGCGGCGCCATCCTCCGCTGCGCAGCCGGGTTCGCGACCGCCGCCGTCGGCGCGTCCGGGACTCAGCCAGGCGCAGATGGACGACCTCTCGCACAAGCACGACGGCTTCTACGGTGCGCTCGCGCCGGAGAATCTCGCCAAGAAGCGCCCGAAGCCGCCGTTCAACATGACCGGCACGTGGTTCATCGACCTGCGCCGCGCCTTCGCGGATTTCATGTACGGGCCGCCGTATCCGCAGTTCTACGCCGCGGGCCAGCAGGCGATGAAGGACGCGGCGGCGGCGCGCGCCGCTCACCAGCCCTATCGCGACAGCATCGGGCAGTGTTACCCAGCGGGCATGCCGATGATCATGACCCGCGTCTGGCCGATCAACATCATTCAGTTGCCCACCTCCATCCACATGATCTTCGGCTTCACCAACAGCCTGCGGATCATCTATCTCGATGGGCGCAAGCACACCGACCCGGACATCGCGATCCCGACCTACAACGGCGAATCGATCGGTCATTGGGAGGGTGACGAGCTGGTCGTGGATACCACGTACTTCGAGCCCAACGAGCATTACATCGACATGGGTCTGCCGATCTCGGATGAGTTTCACATCACCGAGCGCATGAAGTTGCTCGATGGCGGCAAGACTTTGCAGATCGAGACCATCATGACCGACCCGAAGAACTGGAAGGGCGAGTGGCGCCACACGCATCGCTGGCTGCGGGTGGACTACAGCGACGTTCCAGAGGTCGAGTGCCTGCCCAATCTCAACGAGAATCTGCCGAGCACGCAGAAGGGGCATGCCGCGGCGGAGGCGGCACAGAAGAGCTCCGCGTCCGAGAAGCCCGCGGGCGCTGCGGCACCTGCCGCACCTGCAACCCCGGCGGCGCCGGCTCACTGAGCGAATGGAGGACTCCCGCGTGCGCAAGCTCACGATCACCGCTGCCCTCATCGGGCTGCTCGGCGCGGCGGCACCGCTATGGGCGCATCACTCGGCGGCGATGTTCGACTTTACGCAGAACCGCTGGAGCGAGGGCGTCGTCAAGGACATCCGCGTGATCAACCCGCACATGACCCTCACGCTCGTGGTGAGCGATGCCAAGGGCACCCACGACATCGCGTTCGAGGGGCACAGCGTCAACAATTTCTATCGAGCCGGCTGGCGGCCGCACATGGTCAACGTCGGTGACAAGATCCGGGTGCGCTACAACCCGCGAAAGGACGGTCTCGACGGCGGCTTCGTCAACGGCTTCGTTACCGCACAGGGCCGGGAAGTTGCCTTCAGAGTTCCCGGTAACGAGTCCTCCTCCTCGAGCACCGGCACCGCGGATCGCAGCGGGCAGTAGCGCCCGCGCTCGGACTCGATTCATGTAGGCGCGCGGGTCGGCGCGGATGACTCGGCAGGCGGTGCGGCCGCGCGCCCGCGCACCTCGAAGTGCGCCTGCCGCTCCACGCACTGCATGATGGTGGTGAAGTCCTGGTCCGGGCCGATCTCGTTGCAGGTCTGCAGCCACAGCTGACGCACGGCACTCGCGACCCAGAGCGACAGGCCGAGCGCCTCGGCTTCCTCGAGGCACAGCTTCAAGTCCTTGTACATGAGCCGTGTGGCAAAGCCCGCATCGAAACGGCGCGGCAGGATCGCCTTGGGGAACTTGTCCTGGCTTGCGCTGTTGCGCCCGCTGCCGGCGTTGATCACCTCGATCATCACATCGGGGTCGAGACCGGCCTTGGCCCCCAGCAGCATCGCCTCCGAGGTGATGGCGAGCGCAGCGCCCGAGAGCAGATTGTTGACGAGCTTCATCATCTGCCCGAGCCCAGCCCGCTCGCCCACGTGGAAGGGCTTGCCCAGGGCTGCGAGCAGCGGACGCAGCCGGGCGAATTCCTCGGCGGCGCAGGCAGTCATGACGGCGAGCGTGCCGGCGCGTGCGCCGGCGACACCACCGCTCACCGGGGAGTCGATGAAGCGGATGCCGCGCACGCTCAGCTGCTGCGCCAGACTTGCGACCACGCGCGGGCCGGTTGTCGAGAGATCCACCACGCGCTCGATGCGCGTGCCATGCACGAGTCCCTGCTGCCCGAGCACCACCTCCTGCACGACATCGGGTGTAGGCAGGCTCAGAAGCACCGTGGCGGTGCGCGATGCGAGCTCGGCCACCGAGCTCGCCCGCTGCGCCCCGTGCTCGAGCAGCGTCTCACCGGCACGGTGGCTGACGTCGAAGACGACGAGTGCGTGGCCGGCCTCGAGCAGACGCGAAGCCATCGGCGCGCCCATGTTGCCGAGGCCCACGAAGCCGACCGGCTCGGCGGCGCTGGCGGTGGGTGTGGCCGGCTTCGCAGCGGGCGTGACACTCATGTCCCGACCTGCGCTGCGCTGAACTCGGCGATGGCGGCGCGGGCGGTGCGGAAGGCCTCCACGCCCGCGGGCACACCCGCGTAGATCGTTGCCTGCAAGAGCGCCTCCTGAATCTCCAACTGCGAGCAGCCGTTGCGCAATGCCCCCATCACGTGCAGCTTGAGCTCGTGCTGACGGTTGAGCGCGCAGAGCATAACGAGGTTGAGCAGGCTGCGCGTCTTGCGCGGCAGCCCCGGCCGGGTCCACACCGCCCCCCAGCAGTACTCCGTGACGAGCTCCTGCAGGGGGCGGGAGAACTCATCCGCCTGCGCCAAGGACTTCTCGACATAGTCGCTGCCGAGCACTTCCTTGCGCACGCGCAGGCCGCGTTCAAACAGATCGTCGCTCATCGTCAATTCTCCCGGTGGAAAGTAGCGTGCAGCGCGCGTATCGCGAGGGAGCACGGCGCTGCATCAGCCCAGCACCCGCTCGAGCGGCCGGCCAGGGTGGCCGCGAGCCCGCCTGCGCGGGCTCGCGCACGGCGCCTACAGATCGATCGGATCGTTGAGGCGGGCGAGAAGGGCCTCTTTCTGATCGGCGAACTGTGGGGAGATGATGAACTCGCGTCCGAGCTTGTCGGCGGGCTCATCGACCGTGAAGCCGATGGTGTGTGCCGCCTCGAACAGGGCTCCGGAGGGCGTGCGCACGTAGACCGACTGGAAGTAGCCGCGGTGCTTGCGGTCCGAGCAGTCCGTGAAGCCGAGGCCTTCCACCTCGAATTTCACCCGGTCCTGCACGTCGAGGTTCGGCACCCCGAAGGCACAGTGATGCACCATGCCCTCGCCATAGGACCAGTTGCCCGGTGACTTGTCGGGCTCGATGAGCATGTCGACCATGTGCGCGGGACCGCCGTCATCGACCTGGTAGCGCACGAAGGAGCCGTCCTGATCGGCCTTGCGATAGTTCCAGCCCTCCTGCAGAAAGAAATCCATGTCGCCGAGCTCGCGCAGCGAGACGGTCCAGCTGTGAAAGCCGCGGATCGCATACTGCTCAGGCACATAGGGGGAGCTGAAGGGCTTGCGCCGGTCCCGCGCATCCTCCACCAGCTCGAAGTTGATCGTGCACTCGGGGTGCTGCAGTCGCAGGATCTGCTGCCCGAAGCGCTCGTAGCGCTTGAGGATCGGGACCTTGTGCTTGGTCAGCTGCTCCTGCCAGAACTCGAGCGAGCCGGGTGGCACGGTGTAGCTGATGAGAGCCACCTGCCCCGTGCCCGCGCGTGCCTTGCGCCCGGTGCGGCGCCAGGGGAACACCGTGGTGAGATTGCCGGGCGAGCCGAGCGCATCGGAGAAGTACAGGTGATAGACCGGCTCGGCTCCGTCGTACAGGAGGGTACGCTTGACGAGGTTCATGCCGAGGACCTTGACGAAGAAATTGACGTCGCTCTGAGCGGTCGCCGTGCAGAGGGTGATGTGATGAAGACCCTGGATTCGATCGGACATCGTCGACTCCTCGATTGTGACGCGATGCGTCGCGGCGGATCCCGGAGGGCGCGCCCGCGGACGATGGACTCCGGGCGCGTGAGTTTAGGCGTGCAATTACATTACGAGCCGCTCGGAGGCGTGTCAAACGTGCAGCGAGCGCGTCCGCCGTGGGCCGGGTCGGCGCTCCCGCGCCACAGCGCGCCACCCGGCGGGTTGACCTTTCAACGGCAGGCTTGCCAAGTTGCGGCCGCCCGGTAGGCTGTGCGGCACGGCCGCGGACGCAGCCCGGCGCCCGATGTGCCCCGCTCGGGCGGGCGAGCGAGGAGACTCATGATCGAGGTGTACACCTGGGAGCCCAATGCCAACTCGGGCAAGCCGCTGCTTATGTTGAAGGAGAAGGGGGCGGAATTTCGCTATCACTACATCGATATGACCCGGCGCGAGCAGCACAGCCCCGCCTACCTCGCACTCAATCCCAGCGGCACCCTGCCGACCCTCGTGCACGACGGGCTGGTGCTCACCGAGTCTTCCGCCGCGCTCGAATACCTCGATGAGGTGCTGCCCGGACCCTCGCTGCGGCCGCGAGAGCCGCTCGGGCGCTGGCGCATGCGCTGGTGGATCCGCTTTCTCGACCTGGAATTCTGCCCGGCACTGGCGATGTTCGGTGGGGCCGGGTTCAGTGAACGCGTGCCGCCGCAATCGAGCGAGGCGATCGAGCAGCAGGTGCGCGCGATTCCTCTGCCCGAGCGGCGCCGCATCTGGCGCTTGATACTCGCCCGGCAAATCCCTCAAGGCGAGCTCGGCGAGTCGCAGCGGCGCATCGGCGCGGGCCTCGCGCTGCTCGAGCGCACCCTCGCCGCGCAGCCCTACCTGGCCGGTGCCGACTACACGCTCGCCGATCTCGTCGCGCTCGCGACCGTGCACTCCCTGCCGAGCTTTCGTCCGGAGGAGGTGAACGAGCGGCACACGCCGAACCTGCTCAACTGGCTGCGACGGGCGCATTCGCGCCCGGCCGTGCGGGCTGCCTTCGATCTGGGTCGGGGCTGGGTGCGCGAGCGCGCCGCCAGCACCCGCAGCCTGCTGGGCCTGTCGGGCTGAAGCGAGCCGCAGAAGCGCAGTCCCACGCCATGCTCGAGTTGTATCACTGGGAGCCGCAAGTGGATTCGGGGGAGGTCCTCATCTGTCTGCGCGAGAAGCAGCTGCCCTTCAGGGGCCATTACGTCGATCTGCGGGAGCTGCAGCAGCACCAGCCCGAGTTCCGTCGTCTCAACCCGCGCGGGCAGGTCCCGGTGCTCTTGCACGACGGACGCGTGCTGTGCGAAGGCGGGCTCATCCTGCTCTATTTGGAGGAGGCCTTTCCCGCAGTGCCTCTGTCCCCGGCGGATGCGGCAGCCCGCTATGCCATGCTCGCCTGGATCAAGTACGTGGAGGAGCGCCTCGCGCCTGCGATCTTGCTCACCGGCTGGTATGCCTCCCCGCCACCGGCGCCGGCGTGGCGCGATCGGGCCCGCGCCAGCAGCGCGGCACTGCCGCCGGAGCGGCAACGCTGGTGGGCGCGATTGCTCGATGAGGAGCCGCCTCGAGAGGCGCTCGCCCTGGCGCGTGAGAGCCTGGGGCTGGGGGTGCGACGGCTCGAGCAGACCCTCGAGCGCTCGGCGTGGCTCGCGGGCGAGACCTACAGTCTCGCCGACATTGCGCTATGCCTCGCCGTGCGAGCCCTTGCCGCGCTCACGCCCGACCTCCTGAATCCCGACGTGGCTGCCCATACCCTCGCGTGGCTCGGCCGGCTCGAGCAGCGCGCGGCCGTCCGCGACACGCTGACGATGGCGCGCGTGCCGCACCCCGAGCGCGATTTCATGCCGGGGCCCGAGCCGGTGCGCTGGGGTTGAGCGCGCAAGCGCGCGCGGCCCTGCGCATCGGCAGCCGCCACTGCGTGGTAGGCTGCGACGGGTTGCGGTGCGAGGCAAGGTACAGGAGTCGAGCTCATGAAAGAGCTGTCAGGAAAGATCGCCTTCGTGACCGGGGGTGCAAGCGGTATCGGGCTCGGCATCGTCAAGGCCATGGTCGCCGCCGGCATGAAGGTGGTGATCGCCGATCTGCGCCGAGATCACCTGGAGACGGCGCTCGCCGGGTTTGCCGCCGAGGCCACCAGCGCGAGCGTGCATGGCACGGTGCTCGATGTCACCGACCGCGCGGCGATGGCGGCGGCGGCGGATGAGGCGGTGAAGCGTTTCGGCAAGGTGCACGTGCTCGTCAACAATGCGGGCGTGGGCGTCGAGGGTCCGCTGCGGCAGGCGACCTACGATGACTGGGACTTCGGCATCGGCGTCAACCTCGGGGGCGTCATCAACGGCATCCAGACCTTCTTGCCGCGGATTCGCGCGCACGGGGATGGCGGGCATGTGGTCAATACCGCATCGCTCGCCGGGATCGTGTACATGCCTTCGCAGTTCGCGGTCTATGCAACCAGCAAATCGGCGGTCATCACGCTCACGGAATGCCTGCGCGATGACCTGCTGCCCGATCGCATCGGGGTGTCGGTCCTGTGTCCCGGGCCGGTCAAGAGCAACATTCACGAGTCCGGTCGCAATCGCCCGGTGAAGTTCCGCGGCACGAGCGGCTTCGCCGAGGCGGAGGCAAAGCTCGCGCAGCGCACGGTCTCGCCGCTGTGGATGGATCCGCAGGTGGTGGGCGAGCGCGTGCTGCGCGGCATCCGCGACGACCAGCTTTACATCATCACCCACGGTGAATGGCGCGAGGCATTCATCCAGCGGACGCAGGCGCTGCTCGATGCCATGCCGAAGGATACCAATCCGGAGCTGATCCGCTCGCTGCGCGAGCGGCGCACCTGAGCGCGGCGCGCGACCGCCGCCGCTCTTCAGGGTTTGCGCGAGAGGTAGGCGGCGATCGCGTCAACGTCGGCGTCGCTCAGCTCCGTCTTGCGAAAGGGCGGCATGACGCTCACACCGTGGCGCACGATGTAGCGCACGTAGTCGCCGGTGAGATCGCGCCGCTGCTCGAGCAGCGCTGGCTCCTTGCCCCGATACTTGGCGCGCAGCGCGCGTGTGCCCGGCTTGCCGGGTCCGCTGCCGTGACAGACCGCGCACGCCTGCTGGAACAGCACGTAGCCGGCCGATGGCGTGCGGCTCGAGGCCACCTCGGCAGGAAGCCAGTCGATGGTGGCGGCTGGCTCCGCGGCGCTCGATGCACCGGCGCCGAGCCCCGGCCCGAGCCCCGGCCCGAGCCCCGCAATCCAGAGCGCGATCATGAGGCGGCGGCCCTTCACGTTCGGCTCCTCCGCAGGTGCTTCGGCCAGATGCCGTAGCGGCCCGCTGCCAGGATGCCGTTCGGGTCGATGGCATCCTTGACGGTCTCGTGAAAGCGCAGCAGGGCGCGATTGTTGAACGAGTAGACGTCCATGACGGCATCCTGAAAGGCCGGCGCCGTGCGGTACTCGCCCCAGCCGTGCTGCGCCGTGATCCGGATGAGCCGATAGAAGATGTCGCGATGGCGGCGATTGGTGGCGATGTCGGTGCTCACCGGCAGCCCGAAGATGAAGATGAAGGCGCGCTCCCAGTAGGTCGAGGGCAGACTGAAGCGCAATAGCGGCAAGTTGAACTCGCGCGCGGCCGCGGCAAACACCCGATTGGCTTCGAAGACCGCTTCGGCATTGCGCGGAATGATGGGAGAGAACCACATGTGCCCGTGCGTGGGCTCGGGGTTGGTGCTCGAGCGCGCACCGATCGAGTACATGTTGAGCGTGGGAATGCCGAAGTCCGGCCAGTGCACACCCTCGCGCTGCTGTGACGTGAGTGGCAGACGCAGCAGCTCGCCCTCGAGAAAGCGCACTCCCGAGATGCTCGCGAGATGCTCCTTGCAATGCTCCCACTGCGCGGCGATGACGCGGGCGGGACCGTAGAATTTGAGCTTGAGGCTCCAATAGGCCAGGCCGTGGCTCGCGCCGTAGGCCTCGAGCGCTTGCACCTCACCGCGCTCGGCGCGCTCGCGCAGCTGCAGGAGCTCTGCCTGAGGCGCGGGTTGGGGCTGATCCTCCATGGAGCGCGCGTACTCCTCGATGCTCTGGATGCCGAGCAGCGGGCTCCCGAGATCGGGCATTCCGTTGGTGATGCCTGCGTTCTCCAAGAGATTGAGCGCGCGGATGAGGGCGTGCAGGTCGTCCCGCCTGCCGCACAGCACCGTGCCCGACAGGTATGCCTCCGGCTCCGGCATGAGCCAGAAGCCCATCTTGGTAACGATGCCGAAGTTCGATTGCGAGAAGATGCCATCGATCCACGGCCCGTAGCCCGACTTGTACTGCTGCCAGGTCTGGGCATTCGGCAGGGCACCCATGCCGGTGCGCAGCAGCTCCCCGCTCGGCAACACCACTTCCATGCCGCAGTGCGCGTCGAAGTGGTTGCGGAACTGCGGTCGGGTGTAGCCGCCGCCGCGATCGAGGGCGTTTCCGATGAGGCTGCCCCATCCCGGATCGGGCACATCGACCCACAGCTTCAACCCGCGCTCCTGTATGTACCGGTACAGGTCGAAGTAACTGACGCCGGGCTCGACCAAGCAGGAGGCATTCTCCTCGTTCACCTCGAGAATGCGGTTCATGCGCTTCAAGTCGAGCACGACACTGCCGGAGTAAGCCGGCGCCGAGCCGCCGTAACCGAGGTTGCGCCCGGTGGAGATGGGATAGAGCGGAATGCGATATCGATTGGCGATCCGCACGATCTGCTGCACTTGATCGACGCTTGCCGGCGCCACCGCAGCCGCGGCGGTGCGCTCCTGCGGCTCACCGAGGAAAGGGGAGAACGCGTCCTTGTAGAGATCTACGTCCTCCTGACGCGTGAACAGCCACTCGTGGCCGACGGTCTGCTCGAACTGAGCGAGTGCCGCTGCGAAATCCGTGGCGCGCACTCCCGGAGGTGCTGTCATGCGATCACCCACGAATACAGCGGCAGTCCTGCGCTCCTGCGGGCCGAGCGTGTCGTGAGCCTGCTTTGCGGGGTGCGTGAGCCGATGGCAGGCTCTTCATGCCAGCCCGGCGTGGGGGACGCGCTGCAGAGCGTGCGCGCGAGGCCCTCGGGCCAGGTGTCGGCGCGCAGCTCGAGCCGCAGCCGCTGGCGCAGCGGGGCGCTGGCGGCGATGCGGTGCTCGAGCCGGTGGTCAGCGGCCGAGGCGTGCACGCCGCGATACACCATCCGCAGACCGTGGTCCCAGCCCAGCCGCTCCAGGCAAAAGAGCGTGGCGTAGGAGGTGAAGCCTGCGACGGCGATGCATGAGGCGCGCCAGAGGGGTTGCAGATGCTCGTACCACACCTGCGTGACATCCCCTGCCATCGGATGCACGGTGACAGCGGCGCGCTGCAGCTCGCCCGCGAAGGCGCGGCTCGGTTCGTAGCGGGCATCGACGACGGCACAGGCGAGCCCGGGGCAGCGGCGCGCGGGCAGCGTGCCTGGCCGGGCCGCCTCGGGAATGAGCGAGCCCAGGCTGAGCAGCGTTCCCGTCTCGAGAAAGCGTCGGCGGTCGATCATCTGTTACTCCACGGCAGCCAGTGCCATATCCGAAAGACGCTGGAAACGCTCGATGTTGTCGCCCTCATCGAGCACGCCCGCGGTGAGACACACAAACGTGAGCTGCCGCTGCGGATCGACCCAGTAGATCGTGCTGCCGGCACCCGTGTGGCCGAAAGTGCGCGCTGAGGCGAGCGTGCCGAACTGATGATGGCAGGGTGCCTCGCCCCGCAGCAGGAAGCCGATGCCGATGTAGGCCGGATAGGGCTGCCAGCCGCGCGCGACGGCGAGCTGCCGGTAGAGCTCGTTGGGCCGCTCACCGGTGCGGTTGCGCGTCGCCTGATCGAGCAGCGCCGGGCTGAGGATGCGTACCCCGTCGAGCTCACCGCCGCGGCGCTGCATCTCCGCAAAGCGCAGCAGATCCGATACCGTCGAGATGGCGCCGACCCACGGCATCTCGGCATGCTCCTCCTCGAACGCGCCGTGCGGTCCGAGATGACTGTGGCCTGGGTGCTCGAAGGGCAGCGGCTGAATGAAGCAGGGCACCACGTGGCGCGCCTTGAGGTCCCGCCTGACACCGAGAGCCGTGTCACGCATCCCGAGTGGCTGCAGCAGCTCCTGCTCGAGGAGCTCGCGAAAGCTGCGTCGCTCGGGATCGAGGCGGCGTACCGCCTCACCCAGCAGCGCATGCGCCACCATCGGAGCGTAGGTGACACGCTCACCCGGGGCGGCCTCGCTGTGCACGTGGGTGCAGATGGCGGCCACGACCTCGTCCAGGTGATCGATGTACATGCCCGGTCGGGGCGAGAACACCGAGGGCAGACCGGATGTGTGTGTCAGCAGATCATAGAAGGAGATCTCCTGACGCGCGCCTCCGGTGAACTCCGGGATTACCTGCGACACGCGGGTCGTGAGGGTGAGCTGACCGCGCTCCAGGGCCCGGTATACCAGCACGTTCGTGAAGGCCTTCGTGACCGAGAACAGGCTGAAGACGGAGGAGGGGCTCAGTGGGCGCTGGGCGTCGCGGTCGGCATGTCCGATGGCGCTATGCAGACCGATGCGTCCGCGGCACGCCACGGCGATGACGGCACCGAAGTAGCGACCGCGCCGCACGTCGTGCGTGATCGCCGCCGCCAGCTGTCGCAGGCGCTGCGCCGATAGCCCAGGCACCGGATCGATCTCGGACATGCGCCCCCCCGTGGCCGCGCTGCGGCTGCGCGCAGCGCCTGAGAGTATAAGCAATCGTGACGGATCGGGTGCTGAGCGGGCCTGTGCCTTGCGTGCGCCCACCACGCGCTACCGCGATCCGCAGCTCGGCGGTGGCCCGATTGCAACGGCAGTCAAGGCTGCAGGCGCCGCGAGCGCCGCCAGTTGAGCGTCGTGGGTCGAGCGCCCCGGATGTCCGCGGCGCGGTTCGGCAGCAGGTACAGCGCTTGCGGGCGGCGAGCCCACTTGCGTGCCCAGGCTAAGCGCTTCTGCGCCGTCGCCCATCCGCGGTGCGCGTTGGTGAGGCGGCGTGCCGGCGATCTTTTCACGCAGAGCCGACCTGTATTTGCGTGCTGCGCTGGCATTGCTGGGCGTGGCGTTCGTGGCAGCCATCGCGGCGATCTGGGTCGTGCCGCGCATGGACTACAACACGCAGGTGAGCTTCACCCCGGCGCAACCCGTGCCCTTCAGTCACAAGCACCACGTCAGTGGTCTCGGCATCGATTGCCGCTACTGCCACGATTCGGTGGAGGTGGCGCAGAACGCCGGCATGCCACCGACTTACACGTGCATGACCTGCCATTCGCAGATCTGGACGAACGCGCAGATTCTGGCGCCGGTACGCACGAGCCTCGCCGAAGGCACTCCTCTGCCGTGGCGCGCCGTCTACGTGGTCCCCGATTACGTGTATTTCGATCACAGCATCCACATCGCCAAGGGCGTCGGTTGCACCGAGTGCCACGGCGCGATCGGTGAGATGGCGCTCACCTACAAGGCGAGCACGCTGTACATGGGTTGGTGCCTGGCGTGCCACCGAGACCCCGCCCCGCACCTGCGCCCCGCAGCGGCCGTATTCGATCCGCACTGGCACCGCGATGCCCGCACTCCCTCGCCTGCGAGCCTCATGGCGGCCTATCACATCCACCCGCAGACCCTCACGGACTGTTCTGTATGCCATCGATGAGCGAAGGCGCCACTGGAGCGCCCGATCTGACCGCCGCGCCTCCCGCGCTCGCCTCCCCGGGCGGCCGGGCCTACTGGATGACCCTCGAGGAGCTCGTGCGCTCGCCCGAGTTCCTGGCGCGCGCACAGCAGGCGTTCCCCGGCTTTGCCGGCGCGCTCGCCGAAAGCTGCGATCGGCGGCGTTTTCTGCAGCTTGCGGCCGCCTCGATGGCGCTCATGGGTCTTGCCGCGTGCGGCCCCGAGGTGCAGCCGCGCGATCGCGAGCCCTACGTCGAGCAGCCCGAGGGCATCGTCCCGGGGCGGGCACGCTACTACGCCACTGCGACCGAGTTGCAGGGCTACGGCACCGGTGTGCTCATCGAGCACGTGATGGGGCGGCCGATCAAAGTGGAGGGCAATCCCGAGCATCCCGCGAGCCTCGGTGCGACGAGCGCGATCGCTCAGGCGAGCATCCTCGGACTCTACGACCCGTATCGCGCGCAGGCAGTCACGCGTGATGGGGAACTGATGCCCTGGCAGGCGCTCGTGAGTGCACTCCTCGGGCAGCGCCAGGCATTGCAGAGGCGGGCCGGTCGCGGCCTGGCAGTGCTCACCGGCGCCAGCTCCTCGCCGACACTTGCCGCGCAACTCGCCGAGCTGCAGCGCACCTTGCCCGCCATGCGCTGGTATCAGTGGGAGGCGGTGAGTCGCGACAACGTGCGAGCCGCTGCGGTGCAGGCCTTCGGCCGCCCGCTCGAGCTCGTCACGGACTTTGCAGCCGCGGAGGTGATCGTCGCGGTAGACAGTGACTTCCTCGATGCGGCACCGGGGCATCTGCGCTTCGCACGCGACTTTGCCTCGCGCCGCCGTGCGGCGGAGGTCAAGGGGCGCATGAGCCGCCTGTACGCGCTCGAGAGCACGCCGACCCTTGCCGGTGCGAAGGCCGATCATTGCTGGCCGTTGGACCCTGCGGCGATCGATGGCGCGCTGCGCCGGCTTGCCGGCGCGCTCGGCGCAGGACCACGCGAATGGGCAAGTCTCGAGCATCCCCGGGCGCACGCGCTCGATGTCATGGCGGCGGAGCTCAGTGCCGCGCGCGGCCGGGCGCTGCTGCACCTTGGCGCGAGCCAGAGTGCCGCCAATCACGCACTGGCGCATGCGATCAACGAATCGCTCGGGGCGTTCGGCACGCTGCTGCAGACGATCGAGCCCGTCGTGAACGCCCCGCCCGAGGCCGGCTCCTCGCTCGCGGATCTCAACGCGGCGCTGCGGCGCGATGAGGTCGAGGTATTGCTGGTGCTCGATGCCTCGAACCCTGCATACACGGCACCTGCGGACCTCGACTTCACCGCAGCACTGCGGCGCGCACCCTTCTCGCTCTATCTGGGCCAGTACGCCGATGAGACCGCGGCGGCGACGCACTGGCACGTGCCCCAGCGGCACGAATTGGAGGCCTGGGGCGATACTCGCGCGTACGACGGTACGGTCACGCTGCAGCAGCCGCAGCTGCGCATGCGCGCGCAGCGCTGCTCCGCTCAGGAGCTGCTCGCGGTGCTCTTGGGCGACCCCATGCCCGATGCGCAGCAATTGCTGCGGCGGCAGTGGCAGGACCGCCTCGGGAGCGCGAGCCCGTCGAGCGCGCCGGGGCTGCCACAAGCCGATGAGCGCTGGATCGCGGCACTCCGGCGCGGCGTGGTGCCGAACACGGCCGCCGCCGTGGTCAATGCTCGCGTGCGCAACGACCTGGCGAGCTCGCTCCCGGCGCCGCGCGCGACCACCGGACTCACGCTCCTGTTTCGGCCCGACCCCTACCTCTGGGATGGCCGCTTCGCCGACAACGGCTGGCTGCAGGAGCTCGGCCGCCCCTTCACGCGCCTCACCTGGGACAACGCCGTGCTCGTGGCGCCACGCACCGCCGAGCGGCTCGGTCTCAACACGGCCGACGTGGTGGAGATCATCGTCGCGGATCGCGCACTGAGCGCACCCGTTTGGGTGCTGCCGGGGCAGGCCGAGGAGTGTCTCACGCTCGAGCTCGGCTTCGGGCGTCGCCGGGCAGGCCCGGTGGGCGAGGGCGTCGGAGCGGACGCTTACCGGCTGCGCACGAGCAATGCCCCCTGGCGGATTGCGATCGCGGCGCCGCGCAAGCTCGGCAGCGGCTATCGCTTCGCGAGCATTCAGCGCGAGATGACGACCCATCACCGCGACGTGCTCAAGGAGGGCACGCTCGCGCAATTTCTGCACGATCCGCAGTTTCTGCGCGAGTCGCAGCCCGAGCAGCGCCCGCCGGAATCGCTCTACCCGGCGTTTCAATACCCGGGTATCGCCTGGGCGATGAGCATCGATCTCAACGCCTGTATCGGCTGTCATGCCTGCGTCGCGGCCTGTCAGGCGGAGAACAACAGCCCGGTCGTCGGCAAGACCGAGGTCTGGCGCAACCACGATATGCACTGGCTGCGTATCGATCGCTATTACGCAGGCTCGCCCGAGGCGCCGCAGGTGGTGTTCGAGCCGGTGCCCTGCATGCATTGCGAGAACGCTCCCTGTGAGGTCGTCTGTCCGGTGCACGCGACGGTCCACGACTCCGAGGGCTTGAATGTGATGATCTACAACCGCTGCGTGGGCACGCGCTTCTGCTCGAACAACTGCCCCTACAAGGTGCGTCGCTTCAATTTCTTCGATTACACCGCTCCTGATCCGCGACCAGGGATGTCCTGGAATCCGGAAGTGACCGTCCGCGGGCGCGGTGTCATGGAGAAATGCACCTACTGCATCCAGCGCACGCGCGCGGCGATGATCGATGCGGATCGCGAGAACCGCCGCGTGCAAGACGGGGAAGTGCGCACCGCCTGCCAGCAGGCCTGTCCCACGCAGGCGATCACCTTCGGCGATCGCAACGACCCGACCAGCGCCGTGGCCGCTCGCAAGGCGAGCCCGCTGGATTTCGTGATGCTGCGAGCGCTCAACACCCGGCCGCGCACCAGCTACGAGGCCTTGATCCGCAATCCCAACCCGCAGCTCCCCCATGCCTAGCACCGCAGCGCAGCCTTCGGAGGAGGCCTTCCCGGTGATCGGACCGGAGCAGGACTTCGGCACCGTGACCGCGACGATCAGCGATCTTGCGCTGGCCACGCAGACACCGCGCTGGTGGTACGTCGGGCTGGGTATCTCCGCCGCCTTCTTTGCGTTGTTCGTGATCGCCTGCGTTGCGACCTTCGTGGCAGGTGTCGGTATCTGGGGCGTGAACATTCCGGTCGCCTGGGGGCTCGCGCTCGCGAACTACACTTGGTGGATCGGCATCGCGAGCGGGGGGACCTTCATCTCCTCGCTCTTCTATCTGATCGGCTCCGAGTGGCGCAACGGCGTGAACCGCACGGCCGAATCGCTGACGCTGTTCGCGGCGGCGGCCGCCGGGATGATGCCGATCCTGCATCTGGGCCGTCAGGGGCTCTTCTACTGGCTCTTCCCCTACGCCACCGTCATGGGCGTGTGGCCGCAGTTCCTCTCGCCGCTGCTGTGGGACTTCGTCGCGCTGCTTTGCTACGTGCTGTGCTCGGTCGCTTTCTGGTACATCGGGATGATCCCGGACTGCGCGACGCTGCGCGATCGCGCCGCCACGCGCGCGCGGCAGCGCCTCTACGGCCTGATGGCACTCGGCTGGCGCGGCTCGGCACGCGACTGGCGCAGCTACAAAGCGGCGTATCTGGTGATGGCCGCGATCATGGCTCCGATGGTCGTCTCGGTGCACAGCATCGTGGGGCTGGACTTCGCCGCCGGAATCGTCGCCGGCTGGCACAGCACGCAGTGGCCCCCGTATTTCTTCATCGGCGCGCTGCACTCCGGCTGGGGCGTGGTGCTGTGCCTCATCATCCCGCTGCGCCGCTGGTATCACCTCGAGCGCATCGTTACCGAGCATCACCTCGAGGTCATCGCCAAGCTGATGCTCGCAACCTCGCTGCTGCTCGGCTACTGCTATCTCATGGAGGTGATGGATCCGCTGTATTCGGGAGATTCCGCCAAGGTCACCGAGTTCTACGCCAGCGCCTTCGGGCATTACGGCGCGACCTACTGGGCGCGCAATGCGCTCAATGTCTTCATTCCGCAGCTGCTGTGGCTGCCGGCGGTGCGACGCAACCACACGGCGCTCGGACTCATCGCACTGGGCATCGTGGCGGGCATGTGGCTCGAGCGCTATAACTTCGTGGTGAGCGCCCTCGCGCAGGACTACATGCCCTCGAAATGGGGATTCTACGGGGCGACCTTCTGGGACTGGGCGATCCTGCTCGGCTCGGCCGGCATGGTGATGACGGGCTTTTTCCTCTTCGTGCGCTACCTGCCCGTGGTCTCGATGTTCGAGCTGCGCGAGCTGATCCACCGGCGCCGCCGCTCATGAGCACCGAGCTGCCATCCGTCGGCTGCCGTCTGCTCGCGGAGTTCGCGACGGCCGAGGATCTGCTGCGCGCGGTGCGCGCGCTCGAGGCCGCGGGCTTTCGCCACGGCGAGGCCTATGGCCCCGCGCCGCTCGATGAGCTCGATGAGCTGGTGCCGCCGCGCCGGGGTCGCGGCATCACCGCGGTCATGGCGTGCGGGGCGCTGCTCGGTGCCTGCTTCGGGTATTTCATCCAGTACTGGGGCTCGGTGCTCGGCTATCCGCTCAACGTCGGCGGCCGGCCCTTCAACGGCTGGCCGGGCTTCGTTCCGGCGGCGTGGGAGATCTGTGCGCTCTTCACCGTGTATGCCGGTCTCTTCGCCTTTCTCGCTTTCTGCCGGCTGCCGCGGCTGCACCATCCCGTGTTCCTGATCGAGCAGTTCGCACGCGCAAGCCAGGACCGCTTCTTCGTGCTCATCGAGTCGCACGCGGAGCCGCGCTCGCTCGAGCATGCCTATCGCCTGCTGCACGAGCATCGCGCGCTCAGCACCGCGGAGCTTGCCGCATGAGCGCCCGGGAGCTCGCCTCGCTCGCCGTTGTAACGCTGCTGCTCGCGGCCTGCGACAACATGGCGAATCAGCCAAAGCGCTTGCCCTACGAGCGCTACGTGAGCGGTGCGCAGGCCCCCGCCACCTGGAGCGAGCCCCCCGGCACGGTGGCACGTGATTGGCAGCCGCCGCCGCCGCCGCCGCCGCTCACGGCGGCGCTGCTCGCGCGCGGGCGTCAGCGCTTCGATATCTACTGCTCGGTGTGTCACGGGTTCGCGGGCTACGGCGATGGCATGGTGGTGCAACGGGGCTTTCCGGCACCGCCGTCCTATCACATCGAGCGGCTGCGGCGCGCTCCCATCCAGCATTTCTACGATGTGATCACGCAGGGGTACGGTGTCATGTTTTCGTACGCGCAGCGCGTAGCCCCCGAGGACCGCTGGGCCATCGCCGCCTATATCCGCGCCCTGCAGGCGAGTCAGGACGTGCCGGTCGCACGCCTGAGTGCCACGCAGCGAGCGCAGCTGCGATGAGCGCGGCGCACGCCAGCGCCGGCGGACGGCGTGCCAGCGGTGGCGGGGCACGTGCGAGCAGCGCTCTGCTGCGCGCTGGCGCGGCGGCGGCGCTGCTCGGGGGGACGGGTGCGCTCTGGGGCTACTGGCACGATCCGCGCAGTTTCTTCGCTGCCTGGCTCGCCGCATTCTGGTTCTGGCTCTCGATGCCGCTCGGGGCGCTCGGGCTGCTGCTCATCTGGGACCTGACCGGCGGGGCCTGGGAGCCGCTGGCGCGCGTGCCCCTGTCGGCGATGGCAGCGACGGCGCCGCTCTTCATCGTGCTCTTCGTGCCGCTCATCGCCGGCAGGCACGAGCTGTATCCGTGGCTTGCGCCGCAGAGCGCCATGCCGCTGCCGAATCGCTGGTACCTGAACGGCGGCTTCTTCTTCGTGCGCGCCGGAGCGTACTTCCTGGTGTGGAACGGCTTTGCCGCCTGGCGGCTGCTGCGGCCCGGGGCACGCGAATGGCTGAGCGGCATCGGTGTACTGCTGCTCGGCTACTGCATCAGCTTCGCGGGCATCGACTGGCTGATGTCGACCGAGCCGCGCTGGTTCTCGTCGATCTACGGGATGATCGTGGGCGCAGGCCAGTTCGCCGCCGCCATCGCCTGCGCGCTGGTGCTGATCACGGCCCTCGGCAGGGGCGAGTCTGCGGCCGCAGCGTTTCCGGCCGCCCGCATGGCGTCACTGGCGGCGATCCTGCTCGCGGTAGTGATCTTCTTTGCGTACACCTCTTTCTGCCAGTGGCTCATCATCTGGGAAGAGAATCTGCGCCACGAGGTGCCCTGGTATCTCGAGCGCCGCCAGGGGGCCTGGGGCGCGGTGATCTACGGGCTTCTCGCTGCGCACTTCGTGGTGCCGTTCTTCGCGCTGCTGTGGACACCCGCCAAGCGGCAGCCGCTGCTCGTCGCGGGCGTCTGCGTGCTGCTGCTGCTCGCCGACATCGTGCACGTGTGGTGGCTGCTGCTGCCCGGCCTGCATCGGGTCGCCTTCAGCTGGCTCGAGCCGAGCGTGATGCTCGGGGTGGGCGGGTTGTGGCTGCTCGCGCTCGGCGGCGCACTGCACCTTCGCGGCCAGGCGCTGCTGCCGCCCGGCGAGCCGCAACCCCAGGCCGCACATGGCTGAGCGGCCCCAGCCAGCGCCGAGCGATTACGAGCGCAGCGATCTGGCGCTCGCCCCGATCGTCTATGCCGGCATCGGCGTGCTGCTGCTGGTGATCATCGTGCCGATCGTCATCTCCTTCGGCATGCCGGCCGTGCAGGGCGATGTGGACCGCCACCAGAGGGCTGTGCCCCCGCCGCCGCGGCTGCAGATCGATCCGGCGGCGGACCTCGCACGCTATCGGGCCCGCGAGCAGGCGTTGCTCGGCTCGGTCGGTTGGGTGGATCGAGCGCACGGAATCGCACACGTCCCGATCGAGGATGCCATGCAGAGCCTGGTGCAGCGAGGCGCCGAGGGTTTTCCGGAGGTGCGCCAGTGAGGCCGTGCAGCCTGGCGCGCCGCCTCTTGCTCGTGCCGCTCGCGATGGGAGCGATGGTGGCGGTTGCGCATGCGCCTGCGTATTCCTCCATCGCGGCGCCGGCGCTGCAGGCGCTCGGCTTCCATCAGCACCCGGGTGCGCAGCTGCCGCTCGCGACGTCCTTCCGCGACAGCACCGCGCGTGCGGTTCGGCTCGGGGACTTCTTCGGTCGCCGCCCCGTGGTGCTGGTGATGGAGTACCTGCGCTGTCGCACGTTGTGCGGCGTGGTGCTCGAGGATACGGCCTCGGCACTCCGGCGCACGTCGCTGCAGGCGGGCCGGGATTATCAGGTGGTGGCGATCAGCATCGATCCGCGCGACGGGCCTGCCGATGCCCGTGCGGCGCGCCAGCGCTATCTCGGGGGTATGGCTGCGCGCCCAGCCGCCGCGTGGCATTTCCTCACCGGCTCTCCGCAGGCGATCCAGCGCGTCGCCGCGGCGGTCGGCTTTGCTTATCGCTACGATGCGGCCACGGATCAGTACGCTCACGCCGCCGGCATCAGCATTGCGACGCCGCAGGGTCGGCTCAGTCGCTACCTGCTCGGTGTCGGGTACCGCCCCCTCGATCTGCGGCTCGCCATCGCGGAGGCCGATCGCGAGCAGGTCGCATCCCCCGTCGCCGATCTGCTGCTGCTTTGCTACTGCTACGACCCGGGAACGGGTCGCTACAGCCTCGCGATCGGCAACATCACTCGGGCCTTGTGCCTTGCCACGGCGCTCGGTATCGCGCTGCTCGTGCTGCGGCTGCGCCGGCGGGGAAGCTGAGCATGGCGCAATGGGTGCCGTTCTGGCCGCAAAGTGCCGCCCAGTCGGCGGGCGTGGTCGATCGCATCGTGATCGCCGAGCTGGCCCTGATCGGGCTGGTGATGTTCCTCGTGCTCTTCATGATGCTGCGCTACTGCATCCGCTACCGCCAGGGCAGCACGCGCGAGCGCAAGGCGGTCGGGAGCGGCTCCTGGCACGTCGAGATCGGCTGGACGGCCGCCACCCTGGTGGGCTTCTTCGTGCTGTTCGGCTTCGGGGCGAACGCGTATCTGTTTCTCTACAAGACACCTGCGCGCGCGGACCTCGAGATCTTCGTGGTCGGCAAGCAGTGGATGTGGAAGGTGCAGCACCCGGGCGGGCAGCGCGAGATCGATGCCATGCACCTGCCAGTCGATCGCACGGTGCGTGTGATCCTCGCCTCGCAGGATGTGATCCATAGCTTCTTCATCCCCGCGTTCCGGCTCAAGCACGATGTGGTGCCGGGTCAGTTCGAGAGCTTCTGGTTCCGTCCCACGCGCATCGGCAGCTTCCGGCTCGAGTGCTCCGAGTTCTGCGGCACCGACCACGCGCACATGACCGGCACGGTCACCGTCATGTCGCAGAGCGATTACGCTCGCTGGCTCAACGATCAGGGAGTGAGCGGCTCGCTCGCCGAGCAGGGCAGGGCGGTGTTCGAGCGCTTCGGCTGCAGCGGCTGCCACGATGCACGCAGCAGCACCCATGCGCCGCTGCTCACGGGGCTGTACGGCAGCGTGGTGCACCTCGCCGACGGCTCGGCCGTGATCGCCGACGAGCGCTACATCCGCGACTGCATTCTGCTGCCTGCGCGCCAGCGTGTCGCCGGCTACCCGCCCGTGATGCCTTCCTTCGCCGGGCAGCTCTCGGAGGAGGATCTGGTGCGCCTCCTCGCTTACCTCCAATCGCTGTCGCAGGGAGCCACCCCATGAGCACGAGCGCCGCGGATCTCGGCAGCTACATCGGTAGCGAGAACACGCTTTCCTCCTGGCTCCTCACGCGCGATCACAAGCGCATCGCGCTGCTGTTCTTTGCCTCGATCACGGTCTTTTTCTTCGTCGGGGGATTTGCCGCCACGCTCATCCGGCTGCATCTGGTGAACCCCGCCGGCACGCTGCTGCAGAAGGAGGTCTACAACCGCGTGTTCACCATGCACGGCATTGTCATGGTGTGGTTCTTCCTCATCCCCTCGATTCCGGCGACGCTCGGCAACTTCCTGCTGCCGCTCATGATCGGCGCGCGCGACCTCGCGTTCCCGCGGTTGAACCTCTTCAGCTGGTATCTGTTCAATGCCTCGGGCCTGCTCGCGCTCTACTTCCTCCTCGTCGGCGGGGTCGACACCGGCTGGACTTTCTACACCCCTTACTCGACGCTCTTCGCCAACGGGCACGTGATCCCGGCGGTGGTCGCGGTGTTCATCAATGGCTTCTCCACCATCGCCACCGCGCTCAACTTCGTCGTCACCACACACAAGCTGCGCGCCCCCGGCATGACCTGGTTCCGGCTGCCGCTCTTCGTCTGGGCGATCTACGCCACCAGCATCATCATGCTGCTCGCCACGCCGGTGCTGGCGATGACGCTCGCACTGGTGGCGCTCGAGCGCCTCGCCGGCCTCGGTATCTTCGATCCGCGCCTCGGGGGCGATCCGCTGCTGTTTCAGCACATGTTCTGGTTCTACTCCCACCCGGCCGTGTACATCATGATCCTGCCCGCCATGGGCGTGGTGAGCGAGATCATCACCTGCTTCGCGCGCCGTCCGGTCTTCGGCTACCAGGGCATGTGCTTTGCCCTGGTGGCGATCGCGGTGATCGGCTTCTTCGTGTGGGGCCACCACATGTTCACCACCGGCATCTCGCTCACCTCGGCGGTGGTCTTCTCGCTCATGTCCTTCATCGTTGCGGTGCCCTCGGCCATCAAGGTCTTCAACTGGACCGCGACGCTGCACAACGCACGTATCCATTTCGAGGCGCCGATGCTCTATGCGCTCGGCTTCGTCGGTCTGTTCACGCTCGGAGGGCTCACGGGGCTGGTGCTCGCGACGCTCTCCTCCGACATCCACCTGCAGGATACCTACTTCGTGGTCGCGCACTTTCACTTCATCATGGTGGGCGGCACGGTCACGGCGTACTTCGGCGGCCTGCACTACTGGTGGCCGAAGATCACCGGGCGGCACTACCCGGAGATGTGGGGCCGCGCCGCCGCGATCCTCATGTTCGCCGGCTTCAGCGTCACCTTCTTCCCCCAGTTCATCGTCGGCTACCTCGGCATGCCGCGCCGCTACTACACCTATCCCGCCGAATGGCAGATCTGGAACGTGCTGTCATCGGCGGGCGCCTCGATCCTCGCCCTGGGGTATCTGCTGCCGCTCGGTTACCTGCCGTGGTCGCTGTGCTATGGGCGCCGCGCCGAGGCGAATCCCTGGGGGGCGACCGGCCTCGAATGGCAGACCGCATCCCCACCGCCGACCCACAACTTCGAGCACACCCCGCGCGTGACGCGCGGGCCCTACGGCTACGATCCGCGTGACGGCAGCTTTGTGGCGCAGAATGGAGCGAGCCGTGGCTAGCGCGCAGCTGCAGGTGCAATACACCGATCTGCGGCAGCAGTCCGAGACCGCGCAGCTCGGGATGTGGGTCTTCATCGCCACCGAGGTGCTGTTCTTCGGCTCGCTGATCTGGGCGTACGTCGTGTATCGCACGGCCTATCCGCTGCAGTTTCGCCTCGCCGGGCACGACAGCGTGATACTGCTCGGCAGCATCAACCAGGTGATCCTGCTCACGAGCAGCCTCACCATGGTGCTCGCCATCCGGGCGGCCCGCGCGCAGCGGCAGCGCCAGTTGCTCGATCTGCTGCTGCTCACTGCGCTGCTGGGCGTCGCCTTTCTCGGTGTCAAAGGCTACGAGTACTCCCTCGATGCGGCCTCTCACGCCGTGCCGGTGCTCGACTTCCTGTTCAAGCCGGGGTATCGACCGCCGGCGGAGATGTTCTGGACCTTCTATTTCATCGCGACGGGCCTGCACGCGCTGCACCTCACCATCGGTATCGTGCTGGTGCTGATTCTCGCGGCACGCGCCGCCCGGGGAGCCTTCTCGAGGGGCTACGATGCGCCGCTCGAGGTCATCGGGCTGTACTGGAGCTTCGTGGATACCGTGTGGCTGTTCCTCTTCGCATGCATCTATCCGCTCGGGCGCAGCCTGTCATGAGCGCTCCCGCCGCCGAGCCGGTTGGCCCGTACGTCATCGCCTGGCTGGTGCTGCTGCTGCTGCTCGGGGTCTCGGTGGCGAGTGCCTACTTGCCGATCGGGGCGTGGCACCCCGTCATGAGCTTCGGGATCGCGGCCACCCAAGCGGCCATCGTGTTTCTCATCTTCATGCGCCTGCGCGGCCGGCCCTCGCTCAAGTGGGTGTTCGCCGGGGCCGGCTTCTTCTGGCTCTTCCTGCTCTTCGCCATGAGCGCGGTCGACTACTTCACGCGCTCGGGCTATCCGCTGCGGCCCTGAGCGTTTTCCACAGCCGAACGGGCAGTACTCCACAGGAAATCCACAGGCAATCCACATGCACGCGGCGTTACCATGCCGCGATGCGCCTCTCCAAGCGACAGGTCTCGCGGCAGCCCGAATCCGCGATCTCGCAGTACGGCATCGGTCAGCGGGTGGTGGAGTTGGTGTTGTGGTCGGACGGGCGGGCCCGCTGGGCCTGCAACTGCGAGCGCTACCGCTCCTCGCTCGATGCCGCGC
Organism: Steroidobacteraceae bacterium; assembly: GCA_035504015.1. Lineage (GTDB taxonomy): Bacteria > Pseudomonadota > Gammaproteobacteria > Steroidobacterales > Steroidobacteraceae > JASHUC01. The sequence continues at coordinate 511 of DATJSR010000123.1, read as the reverse complement.
AGGGTCCCTGGTGCAAGCATGTCGCCACGGCGGCCGCCCTGCGCTCGATCGAGCGCCTGACCGGCGAGCGCGTCATCTCTCGATCGCGTCCGTCGCGCGGGCGCTAGCTTCCTTGCGATAAAAATCATAAGTCCGGCGGTGGCGTGTGGCGGTCGGGTGACGCCACGTACCGAGCCCCGGAAAGTCGAGCCTGCCGAAGCGCTGCAGCGCAACCAGCTGCTCGAGGTCGATCCGGCGCCGGCCGGGCACGTCATCCCAGCCGAGCACGAGGTGGCCGCCATCGCGCAGCCGCGAGTGGCACTGGCTGAAGGCAAGCTCGCAGCCCTCCCCCGTATCGAGTCCGACGCCGCCGACATCGTGGCAGACGATGGCGTCGAAGTAATCCTCCGGGAAGAATTGGTCCAGTCGCTCGAGGGGCGCGATCACGTGCTGGCGGCCGCCGTACTTGCGCGCCGACTCGCTGGCCTCGAGGGTCCAGTAATCGTGATGGGCAAAGTAGCTCTTCTGGTAA
>DATJSR010000122.1:0-12566 GCA_035504015.1 Steroidobacteraceae bacterium | reverse complement strand
GGGGCTCGAAGCTTGAGAGTGCGGCTCGTTGCCCTCGCCGGCCGTGTTCTGCTCGGTGCTCGAGGCCTGTCGCCGCGCCTCTCCTTCCGCTGCCATCGCGAGCACGTGCTGGGCGATGTTGCGCGCGTAGTCGCCGATGTGCTCGAGCGACTTCAACACGAATGCGGATTCGATGACCGCCTGCAAGTGACGCGGGTCTTCCATGGCGCGCGTGAGCAGCCGGCGCAGACCGGCTGCGTACTCGGCCTCGAGATCGGCATCGCGGGCAATCACCTGCTCGGCGAGCCCGGTATCGAGGCTGTCGAGCGCATCGAGGGCATTGCGGAACAGGCTCGTGGCGAGGCTGGCGGTGTGGCGCACGTCGACACTGGTCGCGCGCTGCGGTCGACCGCCCTGCTGTTGCAGCACCGTGCGCGCGATCTTGCGTGCTTCGGTGTCGCTGCGCTCGAGCTCGGCCACGACCTTGGAGAGCCCTACCACGGCACGCAGGTCGCTCGCCACGGGGTGGCGGCGCGCGATCAGCGTCATGTGCTCCTGCGAGAAGGCGCGATCGTACGCCGCAACCTCGGACTCGCGGTCGACCACGAGCTCGGCGGCGGCCGCGTCCCATTCCGTGAAGGCCGAGGAGGACTGGCGCACCTGCTCGTGCACCAGGCCTCCCATCTCCAGAACGCGCATGTGGAGTGCGGCGAGCGCACCGTCGAAAGCCTTGCTGATGTGCCCTTCGCGCATACGCTCGTGCCGCCTCGCCAGATCCCGGGCCGGTCATTGTACGCGGTCGGTCCGCCAAGGACAGCCGCGGCGCCTCGGCCGCAGCTGCGCCGTACCGGTATCGAGGCCCGCGCTTCGCGAAACAGCGCGCGCGGGCGCGGCCCCCACGCAAGCGCTCAGCCGAAGCGACCGGTGATGTAGTCCTCGGTGAGCCGATGGCGGGGGTTGGTGAAGATGCGGTCGGTGTCGCCCACCTCGACCAGCGAGCCGAGATGAAAGTAGGCGGTGCGCTGCGACACGCGAGCGGCCTGCTGCATCGAGTGCGTGACGATGACGATCGCGAAGGACTCGCGCAGCTCGTCGATCAGATCCTCGATGCGTGCCGTGGCGATGGGATCGAGCGCCGAGCACGGCTCGTCCATGAGGATGACCTCGGGTTGGACGGCGATCGTGCGCGCGATGCACAGGCGCTGCTGCTGGCCACCCGAGAGTCCCGTGCCCGGATGCTTCAGCCGATCCTTGACCTCTTCCCACAGCCCAGCGCGCTGCAGGCTCGTGCACACGAGCTCATCGAGCTCGGCGCGGCTGCCGGTGAGCCCATGCAATCGCGGCCCGTAGGCCACGTTGTCGTAAATGGACTTGGGGAAGGGATTGGGCTTCTGGAAGACCATCCCCACGCGCGCGCGCAACTGCACGACGTCCAGATCCGGATCGTGAATGTCGCGCCCCTCGAGTGTGACGGTGCCGTTCACGCGTGCGCCGGCAATGGTGTCGTTCATGCGGTTGAGGCAGCGCAGGAAGGTCGACTTGCCGCACCCCGAGGGGCCGATCATCGCCAGCACCTGGCGCCGGCCGACATCGACCGTCACGTCCTTGATCGCATGCTTGCCGCCGTACCAGACGTTGACGTTGCGGCAGGAGAACACCGGGTCCTCGACCGCCGTGGTGCCCACGGTCTGGCCGACACCCACATCGAGCCGCGCAGCCGGCATTCGTCCGCTCGGCTTGAGGTTGAGCCCCGAATCGGCGGCATCGCCCGGTCGATGGGAGAGTGCGTCCGGTGCGGGCTTCAACGATGCGCCGAGCGGCACCGGCGGCACAGCGCCGTGGGTGCGTGGCTCGGTCTGTGTGCGGGGTTGCGGTTCGCTCATGAGAGCTCAGCCGAAGCGGCCGGTGACATAATCGTCCGTCCTGCGATCCCGTGGGGCGGTGAAGATCTGCTCGGTCGGGCCGATCTCCACGAGCTCGCCAAGATACATGAATCCTGTGACATTCGAGACCCGGGCAGCCTGCTGCAGGTTGTGGGTGACCATCGCGATGCAATAAGTCTCGCGCAGACTCTGCAGAGTCTCCTCCACGCGCAACGTGGAGATCGGGTCGAGCGCTGCCGTGGGCTCATCGAACAGCAGCACCTCCGGCCGCACGGCGATCGTGCGGGCGATGCACAGTCGCTGCTGCTGGCCCCCGGACAAGCTGCGTCCGTCCTGGGATAGCTTGTCCTTGACCTCCTCCCAGAGCGCGGCATCGCGCAGCGCCGTCTCGACGCGCTCGGCAAGGGCTGCACGGGACATGCGCTGCGATAGCCGCAGCCCGAAGGCGACGTTGTCGAACACGGACATGGGGAAGGGTGTGGGCTTCTGGAACACCATGCCCACCCGAAAGCGCAGACTCGCGATGTCGAAGGTGGAGGCGAGGATGTCCTCTCCATCGAGCAGCACCTCGCCGGCGGCGCGGTGACCCGGGTAGAGCGCATACATCCGGTTGAGCACGCGCAGCAGCGTCGACTTGCCGCAGCCCGAGGGGCCGATGAAGGCGGTGATGCTGCGATCGGCGAGCGTCAGGCTCACGTCCTTGAGCGCGCGCACCGGCCCGTAGAAGAAGTCGAGGTGGCGCACTTCCAGCTTGACGGCCGACGGGGAGTCGCTCGCGGCGAAGCGCGCGCCGGCGCCCGGGACGGCAGCTGCAGAGCCGGGCTCGCTCGCGGGTGCCATCAGCGACCGCGTCCGGCAGGCTGCAGCGCCGCGAGAATCAAGCGCGCGGCAACGCTCAGCACCAGGATGGTGAGGGTGATGAGCAGCGCGCCCGTCCAGGCGAGGCGCTGCCAGTCGGGGTACGGGCTCTGCGCGAATTGATAGATCACGACCGGCAGGTTCGCCATCGGCGCACCGAGGCTCGTGCTCCAGAACTGGTTGTTGAGCGCGGTGAAGAGCAAGGGCGCCGTCTCGCCGCTCACGCGCGCAATGGCGAGCAGCAGCCCCGTGACGATGCCACTGCGGGCAGCCGGATAGATGACGCTCACGACCGTTCGCCAGGGATAGGCGCCGAGCGCGGTCGAGGCATCCTTCATGCCCTGGGGCACCAGGCTCAGCATGTCCTCGGTCGTGCGCACGGTCACGGGGATCGCAATCACCGCGAGCGCGAGCGCACCGGCAATCGCCGAGAAATGCTTCATCGGCACGACGACCACCTCGTAGACGAAGAGGCCGACGATGATCGAGGGCGCCGAGAGCAGCACGTCGTTGACGAAGCGCACGATGTCGGCAAGGCGCGAGCGGCGGCCGTACTCGGCGAGATAGGTGCCCGAGAGGATGCCGATCGGCGCGCCGATCAGAATGCCGATGAGCGTCATCATGGCGCTGCCATAGATGGCATTGATGAGGCCGCCCGCGGAGCCGGGCGGTGGCGTCGTCTGCGTGAACACCTGCATAGACAAGCCGGCAAGGCCGCTCTTGAACAGCGTCCACAGGATCGCCCCGAGGCAGGTGAGGCCGATGAGCGTCGCCACCAACGAGAGCGCCAGCGCGAACGCATTGATGAGCTTTCTCAGCAGGCGGCGGCTCATACGGAGGAGAGCGCGCGGCGCTCGAGGCGCAGCAGCATGAAGCGTGCGGCTGCGATCACCGAGAAGGTGATGAGGAACAGCAGCACTCCGAGCGCGATGAGCGAGGAGGTATACAGATCCCCCACCGCCTCGGTGAACTCGTTGGCGATCGAGGCGGAGATGGTGGTGCCGGGCGCCAGGAGCGAAGTGCTGATGCGATGCGCATTGCCGATCACGAACGTGACCGCCATCGTCTCCCCGAGCGCCCGCCCCAGCCCGAGCATCACCCCGCCCACCACACCGACGCGCGAGTGCGGCACGACGACGTTCCAGACCACCTCCCAGGTGGTGGCGCCCAGGCCGTAACCGGACTCCTTGAGCACGTCGGGGACGGTCTCGAACACATCGCGCATGACCGAGGAGATGAAGGGCAGCACCATGATCGCGAGCACCAGCCCCGCGGTGAGGATGCCGATGCCGAAGGGCGGCCCGTGAAAGAGCGGCCCGATGCCCGGTGCGTGCCCGAGGTGCTTGATGAGGAAGGGCTGCACGTGACGCTGCAGGATGGGTGCGAAGACGAACAGTCCCCAGATGCCGAAGATGATCGAGGGCACGGCGGCGAGCAGCTCGATGGCGACCGACACCGGGCGCCGGAGCCACGCCGGCGAGAGCTCGGTGAGAAAGACGGCGATGCCGAAGCTGATCGGGATGGCGACCAGCATGGCGATGGCGGAGGTCACGAGGGTGCCGTAGACGGCCGCGAGCGCGCCGAACTCGTTGGTGACCGGATTCCAGATCTCGCGCGTGACGAAGCTCAGCTTGAAGTGCGCGAGCGCGGGCCAGGCGCCGAGGAGCAAGGCGATCGTGACGCCGCCGAGAATGAGCAGCACCGCGATGGCGGCGACGAATGTGGCGGTGTGAAACGCCCGCTCGACCCAGCGCTGGCGTCCGTGCTGGCGCGAGAGTGCGTCCGCTTGTCTCACCTGATCCATATCGGCGAGGCTCAGGGCCGCACGCTCAGCGCACGGCGCAGGCGCCGGCGGGGCGCAACCGCCGCCCAGCCCTCATCCCGGGCGTCGATGCTCAGCCTTGCCAGCCGCTCGCCTTGACCCCATTCCTCCACGTGCTCTCGACTTCCGAGACCAGTTTCTCGGGCAGCGGCACGTAGTCGAGCGCGCTCGCCATCTGGCCACCGTGCTTGTAAGCCCATGCGAAGAACTTCAGTGCTGCGCCCGTGGCGGCCGGATCCGGAGGGTTGGCATAAACGAGGATAAAGCTCGCCCCAGTGATGGGCCAGCTCTGCGCACCGGGCTGGTCCGTCAGGATGAGATAATAGCTGTCGGCGTGCGCCCAGTCCGCATTGCTCGCCGCGGCCTGAAAGGAAGCCGAGCTCGGCGCCACCGCCCTGCCGGCATGGTTGACGAGCAGGGCGTAGGACATGTGGTTCTGCTTGGCGTAGGCGTACTCGACATAGCCGATCGCACCGTCCGTCTGCGTCGTCTGGTTGGCAACGCCCTCGTTGCCCTTGGCTCCGAGCCCCGTCGGCCACTGTACGGACGTATTGGCGCCGATCGACTGCTTGAACTTGGGACTCTCCTTGGAGAGGTACTCGGTGAAGAGGAAATTGGTGCCGGAGCCATCGGAGCGGTACACCGGAGCGATCGCCGTGTCGGGCAGCGGCAGGCGCGGATTCAGGCGCTTGATGCGCGCATCGTTCCACATGCTGATGTCGCCCATGTAGATGGCGGCGAGCGTGGCGCCATCGAGGACGAGCTGTCCGGGCGCAACGCCCTTGACGTTGACGACCGGCACCACGCCTCCGATGATCATCGGGAACTGCACCAGTCCCGCCTTCTTGAGGTCCTCGGGCTTGAGCGGCATGTCCGAGGCGCCGAAGGTGACCGTCTTGGCCTCGATCTGCTTGATGCCGCCACCGGAGCCGATCGATTGATAGTTCAGGCCGATGCCCGTCTGCGTCTTGTACGCAGCGGCCCACTTGGAGTAGATCGGGTAGGGGAACGTGGCCCCGGCTCCCGAGATATCCGTGGCGTTGGCGATGGCCATGGTCGCGGCGGCGGCGATGGCTAGCAGCAGGCCGCGGGTGCTCAGTTGTCGCATGGTGGTCTCCGGCGGTGATCTTGCGAGGAGGACGCGTGAAGCGGTGCGAGGCAGCGACCTCGATGCCTTTGGCCGCGGCACGCGCGGGAATTACAGGGCTCCAATGTGACGCTTTGATGACAAACCCGCCCGCCCCTGATTCCCGCCTGCCGCCGGCGCGAGCTGCGCCGCACGCCCTTGCGAGTGTGGCCGTGCCGAGTTGCAGCGCCGTGACGAGCACAACGCTTGCCGAGTGGCCGTGCTCCCCGTATAAGACGCCGCCGCCATGTCGCGAACCCTCGATCTGACCTGTCAGTTGCTGTCACGCGCGTCGGTGACACCGGCCGATGAGGGCTGCCAGGAGCTGCTCATCCGCAGGCTGGATGCGTGTGGCTTCCAGATCGAGCGCTTGCGCTATGGCAGCGTCGATAACTTCTGGGCGCGGCATGGCAGCGCTGGGCCGGTCCTGTGCTTCGCCGGCCACACGGATGTGGTACCGACCGGCCCGCTCGAGGAATGGCGCACCCCGCCCTTCGAGCCCACGCTGCTCGATGGCGTGCTCTATGGCCGCGGCGCCGCGGACATGAAGAGCGGACTCGCGGCCATGGTCACGGCGAGCGAGGCCTTCATCGCAGGCCATCCCGCTCACCAGGGCACGCTCGCCTTCCTCATCACGAGCGACGAGGAAGGCCCTTCGGTCGATGGCACCAAGCGCGTGGTCGAGACGCTGCAGCAGCGTCAGCAGCATATCGACTGGTGCGTGGTGGGTGAGCCCTCGAGCGAGGTGGTGCTGGGGGATACGATCAAGATCGGACGTCGCGGCTCGCTCAGCGGGCGGCTCACGGTGCACGGGGTGCAAGGTCACGTCGCCTATCCGCACCTTGCCGAGAATCCCGTGCACACCCTCGCGCCCGCGCTGGCCGAGCTCACGCGTCGCGTCTGGGACGAGGGCAACGAGCACTTCGAGCCCACCACCTTCCAGGTCTCCAACCTCAATGCCGGCACGGGCGCTCCGAACGTGATTCCCGGAGAGCTCAAGGCGCGCTTCAACCTGCGCTATTCACCGGTGCAGACGCTCGATGGACTCAAGCTCGCCGTCGAGGGGATCCTGCGCCGTCACGGCGTGCGCTACAGCCTCGAGTGGTACGTCTCGGGGGAGCCTTTCTACACCCCTCGGGGGCAGCTCTCGGATGCCGTGTGCGCAGCGGTCGAGGAGGTGAGCGGTCGGGCGCCGCGGCTGTCCACCGGCGGCGGTACCTCCGATGGCCGCTTCATTGCGACCCTCGGCGCACAGGTGGTCGAGCTCGGCGTCGTGAACGCGAGCATCCACAAGGTCAACGAGCACGTGCGCGCCGCGGACGTTGATGCCCTGCAGGGCATGTACGAGGCCATTTTGCGACGGCTCCTTGGATGAAGGCTCGGCTCGGGCATCCTGCGCCCTAGCGGCGCGAGAAGCGCGGCCCCGCCGGATGCAGCGGGGCCGGCAGCACGTTCGCGAGCAGCCCGAAGGCTCCGAGCACGGCCGCCCACAGCAGCACCCACGCGGGCATCGCCAGGCCGAGGAATCTCCAGCTCACCTCGGCGCACTCCCCGCCCCCGTGCAGTACCTTGCGGACGACCTCCCACACCGGAAACATCTGCATCAGGGTATCGAGAGGGGCACCGCAGGCCGGTACCGTTCCGGGGGGCTGACTCTGGATGTAGAGGTGGCGTGCCGCGACTCCGATCGTTGCGAGCGCGGCGAGCAGGATCAGCGCACCGTACACGTAACGGCCTGGGCCACCCGGATTGTGAAGCGCCGCGAGCAGAAAGAAGATGCCGAGTGCCAGCACCGTGAGGCGCTGGAAGACGCAGAGCGGACAGGGCTCGAGATGCAGCACGAACTGCGCATAGAGCGCAAAGGCGAGCAGCCCCAAGCAGACCAGAGCCCCGGCGAAGTTCAGCAGTCGGCGATGGGCCAGCATGCCGGTAGAGAAAGAGCTCAGTTGGCAGCCTGACGGCCGCGCAGCTCGCGCTCGACGTCCTCCAGGGAGGTGTGGCGCACGTCCTTGCCGTGCACCATGTAGATCACGTACTCGCCGATATTCTTGGCGTGATCGCCGATGCGCTCGAGCGAGCGCACCACCCACATGACATCGAGCGCCCGGCGGATGGTGCGCGGATCCTCGAGCATGAAGGTGATGGTCTGGCGCTGGATGGACTCGTATTCCTCATCGACCGAGCGGTCCTGGCGAGCGACCTGCAGCGCCGCATCGGCATCCATCCGGGCAAAGGCGTCGAGGGCGCTGTGCACCATCTCCGAGACCACCCTGCCCAAGTGCTTGATCTCGCGGTACTTGTCGGCGGGGCGCTCCATGGTGGCGAGGCGGGAGGCGATGTAGCCGATCTTCTCCGCCTCATCACCGATGCGCTCGAGATCGGTGATGGTCTTGAAGATGGCGAGGATGACGCGCAGATCTCCGGCCGCGGGGGCGCGCGTGGCGAGGATGCGGCTGCACTCCTCGTCGATCGACACCTCCATGTTGTTGACCTTGAAGTCGTCCATGGCGACCGCCTCCCCGAGGGAGCTGTCGCCTTCGATCAGGGCATTGACGGCCTTCTGCAGCTGCTGCTCCACGAAGCCGCCCATCGAGAGAACCTTGTTACGGACTCGCTCGAGGTCCTCGTTGAAGCGCCGTGAGATGTGATGGGTGAGATCGGCGGTTTCCATCGGCAACGTACCCTGCGGGCGCTTGGTGCTGCGTAACATCGATCATACCCGCGCTTCGGATGATAGTGGCAAGCATCGGGGCAGAACGGTGCGCGAGATCGCAAACGACGCGCCCGGGATGCCGGTATGCGCTCGAGCCCGCCCTGGGGGTGGCGCTCATTTCGACGGCTCAGGCGACATCCGGAAGCAGCGCCGCGGGGACGGCCTGCGATGCAGGGCGATGCGGCCAGCGACGCAATTGCAGCTCCCCGCTCGGCTCCTCGATGAGCGCCGAGCAGGACTCGACCCAGTCGCCGGTGTTGCAGTAGAGCGCCTCGCCGATGCGGCAGAGGTTGGCACGATGGATGTGGCCGCAAACGATCCCGTCGTAGCCCTCCGCCGCGGCGTGCGCCGCCGCCACCTGCTCGAAGCGGGCGATATAGCGAGCGCTCGTCGGAAGAGCGAGCTTGAGACGCTCGAACATGGGCAGATAGGGCGCGCTGAAGCGCCGTCGCAGATCGTTGATGCCGTGGTTGAGGGCCAGTGCCGCCCCGTAGGCATGATCGCCCAGCCAGTAGAGCCAGCCGGGGCAGGCGACCACGTGATCGAACTGATCCCCGTGCATCACGAGCAGGCGCTGCCCCCGGGCGGTGCGGTGTACCCACTCGCGATGCACCTCGACCTGCCCGTGCAGCAGATCGGCGGCGATCGAGAGGCTCTCATCGTGATTGCCCGGCAGGTACACCAGGCGCACCCCGGCGCGACGCCGTGCGAGCAGCAGCCGCAGCACCTGCGTGTGCTCGGGAGCCCAAAAAAAGCGCTGCGCGAGGCTCAGGGCATCGACGATATCGCCGACCAGCACGATGCACTCGGCCTCGACGCCCTGCAGGAAATCCAGCAGCTCCCGTGCACGGGAGCGCCGGTAGCCGAGATGGATGTCCGAGAGAAAGAGCGTGCGAGCCTTGAGGGGGCGAGGCTTGCTGCAGCTGGCCATGCAATCTCCACGCGCGTCGTGCGATGGTGCAAGGCTCTCCGAGCGGCATGTCCGCGGTGTGACAGAGACGCGAAATTTTTGTTGAAAACTTGGGTGCTTACGGCAGGAACTTGGGTGTTTACGGCAAGAAATTAAACGACCGCCGCGCGCCTGGCGACCCCCGTGGGGCTCGCCAGGCGATAGGGTGGGAAGCGGCAGGTGAAGACACTGCCCTGCCCTTCCGTGCTCGAGATCTCGAGCGAGGCACCGTGTCGCTGCAGCACGTGCTTGACGATGGCGAGTCCCAGCCCGGAGCCGCCCGTGCCGCGACCGCGGCTCGGATCGGCACGATAGAAACGCTCCGTCAGCCGCGGAATGTGCTCGGGCGGGATGCCGATCCCCGTATCGCGCACTTCGAAATGCCCGCCCTCCTCATCGACCCACCAGCGCATCGCAATCGAGCCCTCGGGAGGGGTGTACTTGGCCGCATTGTCGACCAGGTTGAAGAACGCAGAGTGGATCTCGGTCTGGTTGCCGACGAGGAGGGCATCGGAATCCACGCTCACGCGGACCTCGTGCGGATGGTCGGGTCGCTCGAGCACGTCCTTGCGCAGCATCGAGAGCAGCGCCGCGACATCGAGGGGCACGCCGTCCACCTCGCCCTCGTTGGCCTCGAGGCGCGAGAGCTCGAGCAGATCCCGAATGATCGTCGTCATGCGATCGGCTTGCCGGCGCATCTCGGCCACCGGACCCTGCAGCTCCTGATCGAGCGCCGGATCCTGGCTCAAGGTCTCGAGATAACCCGAGATCACGGTGAGCGGGGAGCGCAGCTCGTGCGAGGCGTTGGCGACGAAGTCCTTGCGCATGCCCTCGAGGCGCACCTGCCGGGAGACATCGCGCACCAGCAGCAGCTGCTGCCCCTCCCCATAGGGCACCACTTGCAACGATAGGAACAAGCCCTCGACGCGACCCTGCTGGATGATGACCGGAAACGCGTACTGCCCGGCGGCCAGATAGCGGGCGAATTCGGGCTGGCGAACGAGGTTGTCGATCCTCAGGCCGAGGTCGGCAGGCCGGCGCAGCTCGAGCAGCTCGGCTGCCATGCGGTTGAACCAGACGATCTCGTGCTCGTCGTTGAGGATCACCACCCCGTCGGGCAGCGCGGACGTGGAGCGCTGGATCTGCCTGAACAGCTGCACGAAGCGCTGCTTGTGGAAGCGCTTGCGCCGGTGCAGCCGCACCACCTGGGTGATGGCATCGCCCCACGCTCCGCCGATGTCGGGCGGCTCGGTGAAGCCGCGATGCCGCAGCCACCAGTCCACACGAAACAGGTTGACCAGCTGCCAGCCGAGGTAGGCCCCCAGGGCCAGCGCAACCCCGGCCCAGAGGTGGCCGAGCAGCCACCCCAGGAGCAGGCCCACGAGGACGGCTCCCGCCATCCGGGCGAGTGCGAACCAGAATGCCTGGAGCGCTAAGGACATCTCGACTCCGCTCCGAGAGCGCAGCAGCGCCGCTTCCACGCCCTCAGCTGGTGCGTGCCGAGAACCGATATCCCGAGCCGCGCACGGTCTGAATGAACCGATCGTACCCGAATTCCTCGAGCGCTTTGCGCAGCCGTCGGATGTGCACGTCGATCGTGCGCTCCTCGACGTAGACGTTGCCGCCCCAGATGCGATCGAGCAGCTGGTCGCGCGTGTAGACGCGCTCGGGGTGGGTCATGAAGAACTCGAGCATGCGGTACTCGGTGGGGCCGAGCGGCACGGTCTGATCGCCGACCAGCACGCGGTGGCTCGCCTGATCGAGCGCGAGGCCCTCGAAGTCGATGCGCTCGCCTTCGCCGTTGGGGGTGGCGCGCCGCAATACCGCATTGATCCGTGCCAGCAGCTCCCGGGGCGAGAACGGCTTGGTGACATAATCGTCGGCTCCACCCTCGAGGCCGGCCACCTTGTCGCCCTCCTCGGCGCGCGCGGTGAGCATGATGATCGGCAGCTCCCGGGTCTCACGGTCGCGCTTGAGCGCACGCGTGAGCTCGAGCCCGCTCATGTCCGGCAGCATCCAGTCGATGAGCACCAGGTCCGGGCGGCGATCGGCGAGCAGGGCGCGCGCGGCACGACAATCCTCCGCCTCACGCACCTCGAAGCCGGCGCGCTTGAGGCCAAAGGCGATCATTTCGCGAATCGGTCGCTCGTCCTCGACGATGAGTACTTGCTTGGCTGGCATTCGGTGCGAACGGTGAATGGCGCGCGTATTACTAAGGCCCCTCCATGACAGATTCATGACCGGGGCGAACTTTGGTGTCAATCGCGTGACGGGGGCCGTGCAACATCGTCGCGCAGGTACTCGGGGACAGCCAGCTCGGCCGCAACGCCGTGCCCGGCGGCGAGCTCGGCCGCGGCAAGACGGGCGACTTCGCTCGCCCGCGGCAGCAGCTCCGAATCGATGCCGGCGAGCGCTCCGGCCAGCCGAGCGCCCAGCTGCGGGTAGGCGCGAAAGCCTCGGCCGACACCGTGAACAGGACGCGGCAGCTGCGGGGGGAGCTGCACCGCAAGCGGCACGTCGACCGCTTCCGCGCACGCCGCCTCAGCGAGCCCATCTACGCCTCGGCGGTAGCAGCCCCAGTAGACCTCGTGCATACGAGCGTCATTGCACACGAGCACGCTGGCTACGCTAGCCGAGTGCCCGAGCACCCGCTGCGCGAGCGCCCGCAAGTCCGAGACACCAACCACGGGACGCCGCGCCGCGAAGGCGAGCCCCTGCGTGATGCTCGCCGCGAGGCGCACCCCGGTGAATGAGCCGGGTCCGCGACCGAAGGCGATGCCATCGAGCGACTCGAGCGTGAGCCCGGCCATCTCGAGGACCTCATCGACGAGCGCGAGAATGCGCTCGGAATGACCCCGCCCGAGCTCGAGCTCGCGCGCGAAAAGACGCGCGCCGTCGAGCACCGCGGCGGAGCAGGCCTCGGTGGCAGTATCGATCGCGAGCACCTTCACGAGCTGACCGTCTGGGCGGGGGAAGCGCCCGGGGCTGAGCGGCCGAGCTGCGCGGGGGCATTCGTGCGTACGAAGCGCAGGGCCACCGCCGCCTCACGCGTGCGTCGCATGGGGGGCAAGGCGGCGAGCAACACGCGCCCATACGCGCGCTCGCTGAGCCGCCGATCGCAGATCACGACGGCGCCGTGATCGGTCTCGCTGCGGATCAGCCGTCCCACGCCCTGCTTGAGCGCGAGAGCGGCCTCGGGCAGCTGGAACTCCCGGAAGGCGTTGGCCCCGCATGTC
>DATJSR010000121.1:0-3826 GCA_035504015.1 Steroidobacteraceae bacterium | reverse complement strand
GAGAGCGATTCGCCGCGACGATACTTCCTGTCGCCGAATCAACTGCTCGACCTCACCGTGGGAAGCTCGCAGCTCCTGCAGGTCGTGCCGGAGACGGCGGACCGCTCGCGCCTCGTGCGCTTCGAGCTGCGGCCGGGACGTGAAGGCGGCCGGCGGGGAGCGCCCGCCCGCCGCGGTGCGAGCCCACCGCTCAGCCGGCAGATCGCGCTCGCCGAGTCGACCCAGCGAAATCTCCAGACCACGCAGGGAAAGGCAAGCGCCGCCGTTCCAGCCGCGCTGGCGGAGTTCAGGCGCTCGGTCGCCGTGCTGTTGGCGCTCCTTTGAGCGCTGGATCCGGGCATCGTGCCCAGCCCAGCGCCGTCTCGGCCAAAAAGCGTGGTTTTTGGCCGAGACCCGGCCACCTGCGGCGGCCGGGCACGTCCCTGTGCCTGCATCGGGGCGTCGTGTGTCATCGGACGCCGCTTGCAAAGACTAGGCGAAGCGCGCGGGCGCGCGCGGCTCGCGCGCTTCGGGAATCCGGGCCCGCAGCATGTCGTGGAATTGCAGCATGCAGCTCTCGAGACTCGAGAGCGGTCCGGGCTCGTAGGAGCGCGAGCCGAGGCCGCGCTGCACCCGGACGCAGAGGAACTCGTCCTCCCGCTGTACCTGGCGGTTGATCCTCGCGCCGAGATAACGCAGCACGCGCATCTCGCGCCGCGAGTCCGCGTGGCCGAAGCTGCCGCCGCGGATCGTGCACTTGCCGGGGCCGCGCGGCAGCACCTGGAAGAAATCCATCTGCTCCGGAAAGATGTCGATGCCGATGTTGGGCAGCATGCTGTAGAAGCTCCAGCGCTTGCGCCCCTGCGCCTCGAGCTGCACCGCGGTCGGCAGCACCAGGGACTGGTAGAACCGCTCGCTCCAGCGGCTCGAGGGCTGATCGCGCAGGTAGCTGATGCCCCGCGCTACGCCGCCGGGCAGGAGCACCTGATCCTCATAATCGGGCGAGAACATGCGGAAGAGGCCGGGGTGGCCGATGGGCACGTGGTACGACTCCAGATAGTTGTCCATCGCGATCTTCCAGTCGCAGTCCCAGTGCTCGACGTACATCGGGCCCAGCGGCTGCATTTCGGCGATCCGATACGGCGCCAGCTCGCGCGCGAGCTCGCCCCACACTTCCTCCACCGGCGGCGGCTCGCCCTCGAGGCAGACGAACACGAAACCGAATGCCACTTGTGAGCGCACCGGCTTCAGTCCCCACTCCGAGCGCTCGAGGCCCGGGAAGCTGTCGCGCTCGGTGATCGCGCGCACTTCACCGCTCAGGCGATAGGACCAGCCGTGATAGGGGCACGTGATTGCCCCGGGGCAATGCCCGATGCCGTCGAGAATGCGTGCGCCGCGGTGGCGGCAGACGTTGTGGAAGGCTCGGACCTTGCCCTCCGAGTCGCGCAGCGCCACCACACCGTTCGTTCCCAGATCGAAGGTCACGAAGTCACCCGGCCGCGGGATCGCATTGACGTGACAGACGATCTGCCAGCTCGGCGTGAGGATCCGCTCGATCTCGAGGCGGGTCATCTCGGGGTGCCGGTAGGTCCAGGCGGGCAGGGCGCGTGGCAGCGGCGGGGGGGCGACTGGCAGGACTGCGGCGGATGAGGTCATGGCACGACTCTCGCGCTGAATTTATATGACCATGCAAGTCTACCGCAAAAATTTATATGATCATATAGACTCGTGCGCGATCCGATGCTACCGTTGCGTCTTAGACCAGACGCTTTCACCGCAAGCGCAGGAGGGGGTATGTCCCGAGTCCTCGACAAGAGCCACGCTCACTACCGGCGGGCGCTCACCCGGCTGCCGCTCGGCGTCGCCTCGAACTTCCGTTTCTGGGGCGAAGAGCGCACGATCTACGTCAAGTACGGCCGCGGCGCGCGGATCGTCGACATCGATGACAACGAGTACATCGACTATCGCCTGGGCTACGGGCCTGCGATTCTCGGGCACGCCGATCCGAGAGTGGACGAGGCCGCCCGCGAGGGCATGAAGGTCGGGGGCGTGTTTGCGCTCTCCACGGAGCGCGAGTACTACCTCGCGCAGCGCATCTCGAAGATGGTGCCCGCGGCGGAGCTGGTGCGCTTCTCCAACTCCGGCACCGAGGCGGTCATGGCGGCGCTGCGTCTCGCCCGCGCCTACACCGGCAAGGACGATTACGTCATCCTGGAGGGCAGCTATCACGGGCTCTTCGATGCCGCCATGTGGTACACGCCCATGGACAAGTGGACGCAGGTCGGCGACCCGGTGGTGTATCCCTACAGCGAGGGCATCCCGCTCACCACGCGCAGCTTCGCGCACTTCGTGCAGGCCAACGACGCCAACCAGCTCGAGGACGTGCTGCAGCGCCACGCCGGCAGAGTCGCCTGCCTCCTCATCGAGCCCATCATGGGCAACTGCCTGGGGATCGCGGCCGACCCCGCCTACCTGCGCGCTGCCCGCGAGCTGTGCGACCGCTATGGGGTACTGCTCGTCATCGATGAGGTGAAGACCGGATTTCGCGTGGCGCGCGGCGGCGTGCAGGAGCTGTACGGAGTCAAGGCTGATCTCTGCACTTTCGCCAAGGCCATGGGCAACGGCTATCCGATCTCGGTGCTCGCCGGGCGCGAAGACATCATGCGCAAGCTGGGGCGTGGTGTCGCCCACGGCGGTACTTACACCGCGCACTCGGTGTCGCTGGCCGCGGCGGAGCGGACGTTGCAGATACTCGACGAGACCGATGCGCTCGAGCGGATCGCAGGCTATGGCACGGCGCTGCGCCAGGGGATGAGCGCCATCCTCAAATCGCGCGGCATCGCGCACAGCTTCGTCGGCCACCCATCGATGAGCGGCCTCTACTTCGCGCACGATCCGCCGCGCAACTATCGCGACTGGAAGGGGAGCGACTACACCTTCTACGACGCGGCGGCGAAGGTGCTGCACGATGAGCGGGTGCTTTGCGAGCCCGACTCGCGCGAGCCGTGGTTCGTGTGCGCGGCGCATGACGATGCCTGCCTGAAGCAGACACTCGCCGCCTTCGAGCTGGCGATCGACAAGACCCTGGGTGCGCTCGGCGAACGGCGTCAGGCCGGCGGGTGAGCATGGCCCGGCAGCGCAACGGCCACGGCCGGCCGGATGCGGTCGTGGTCGGCGCCGGGCACAACGGCCTCGTGGCGGCCTGCTTCCTCGCGCGCGCCGGCCTCAAGGTGCTGGTGCTGGAGCGCAATGCCTACATCGGCGGGGCGGCGGTGAGCCGGCGGCTGTACGATGGCTTCACGTATTCCAACTGCTCCTACGTCTGCAGCCTGCTGCGCACGGAGATCATCCGCACGCTCGATCTGCCCGGCCACGGCCTGCAGATCATCCCTTACGAGGGCGGCTGTACGCTGATGCGCAACGGCGGTCACCTCGCCCTCTACGACAATCACGATGCGCTGCGGCGCGAGATTGCGCGCCACTCACGCCGCGATGCCGAGGCCTATGACCGCTTCGCCCGCGACATGCTGCGGCACTGCAGGTTCATCAAGCCGCTGCTGCTGCGCGCGCCTCCCGACCCGACATCCTTCAGGCCGCGCGACCTGGGGGAGCTGTTGTATCTCGGGCGGCACTTCAGCAACCTCGGCGAAGAGCGGATGTACGAGACGCTGCGGTTCTGGACACTCTCGTGCGCGGATCTGCTCGATGAGTACTTCGAGAGCGAGATCGTCAAGGCGCACCTCGCCGGCAGCTCGATCATCGGCACGGCGCTCGGACCCCGCTCGCCGGGCACGGCCTACGTGCTGCTGCACCACTACATGGGCAGCATCGACGGCACGGTCGGCGC
>DATJSR010000120.1:0-44371 GCA_035504015.1 Steroidobacteraceae bacterium | reverse complement strand
TGCCGCGCTTTAGCCTGCGGGCAGCGCCAGGCCCTTGGGCCACAGCAGCCACATCGCCCCGGACTGACGCATATTGCCTGCGCGCTCGGCCGCCTGCTCGCCCGTGCCCCAGAACAGATCCGCGCGCGGCGCGCCGCGGATCGCACCGCCGGTGTCCTGTGCCAGCACCAGCCGATCGAGCGCAATCGTCGTACCGGGCCACGTACTGGCTAGAAATACCGGTGCGCCCAGCGGAATGACACTGCGATCGACCGCGATCGAGCGGCCCGCGGTGAGTGGCACGCCGAGGGAGCCGCGCGGTCCCTGCGTCGGATCCCGCAGCGGCTCCTCGCGAAAGAACACGACGCTCGGATTGGCATCGAGCAACTCTTGCAGGCGCTGCGGATGCGCTGCCGCCCAGCGCCGGATGCCGGGCATCGTCGCCTGCTCGAGCGTGAGCTCGCCGCGATCCACGAGGTAGCGCCCGATGGAGTGATAGGGATGCCCGTTCTCATCCGCGTAGTGCAGGCGGATGATCTGCCCATCGGGCAGCTGCACGCGCCCGGAGCCCTGCACCTCGAGCACGAAGGCCCCGAGCGCATCGTCCACCCAGACGATCTCGGCACCGCCGAGCTGCGGGTCGCTGCTGAGCTCCGCGCGGCTGTAGTACGGCACCACGCGATGGCCCTCGAGTCGCGCCCGAACGCGCTTTCCCTTGAGCTCCGGATAGAGCGCGCCGAGATCCACCGTGAGCAGGTCGGGGGGCGGGGCGTAGAGCGGCACGTTGAAACGCGCCGAGGCGCTGCGCGAGCCTGCGAGCTGCGGCTCGAAGTATCCCGTGATCAGACCGCTCGACTGGGTCTCGCGCCCGATCTGGCGCACGATGCGGTAGGCAACGAAGTTGCGCTCGAGGAAGCTGCGCGCCTGCGAGGCATCGCTCGGCGGCTGTGCGCGCACCCCCGCGCAGATCTCGCTCCATTGGGGCGCGCGTGCTGCGAGTGCCTCGCAGGAGCTCACGAGCGCCGGCCACGCCTCCTGCAGCGCGTCGCTGCGCCAGCCCGGAAGCTGCTCCCACGTGGCAGCCTCGTAGTGGATGTGAGGAAGCGGCGGCGGGGGCGGCGGACAGTTCTTGGGCAGCGTGCTGCAGGCGAGCGTGCCCAGACCCGTGCACAGGGCCAGCAGGAGATGACGCAGTGGGGCTTGCATGCGCGCGCAGTCTACGGCAGGCGCTTGCTCCGGGGCGCAGACATCCGCTCGAAGGACCGGCCGCTCTGCGATAATTGCGGTGTCCGAGGCTGGCGCCTGGCGCCCCCGGAGCTTGGCTTTTGCGCGTCCCCGGGGAGAGCCGCGATGAGCACGCCGTGCGATCAAGCTCAGCTAGAGAAAGCGAGGCAGTTTCGAGCGCTGCACGAGGCAGGCACTTTCGTGATCGCCAATGTCTGGGACGGAGGCAGCGCGCGGCTGATGCAGTCGCTGGGCTTTCCGGCGCTCGCGACCTCGAGCGGTGCGGCAGCGGGCATTCTCGGCAGGCGCGACGGTGAGATCACGCGCGAGCAGTCGCTGTCGCAGGCACGCGGCATCGTTGCCGCGAGCGCCTGCCCGGTCGCGGGGGATCTGGAGCAGGGCTTCGGCGACTCACCCGAGGAGGTGGCCACGACGATCCGGCTGGCGGCGCAGGCAGGACTGGTGGGTGGCTCCATCGAGGATGCCAGCGGCAACCCCGCCGAGCCGTGCTACTCGCTCGAGCACGCCACCGAGCGCGTGGCGGCGGCCGTCGAAGCGGCGCGTGCGCTCGGCTTCCCGTTCGTGCTCACGGCCCGCTGCGAGCACTTCATCAACGGCCGCCCGCATCTGGATGAGACCCTGCGCCGTCTGCAGGCGTACGAGCGCGCCGGCGCCGATGTGCTCTTCGCACCCGGCCTGCCCGACCTCGAGAGCATTCGCACGGTCTGCGCGGCGCTGCGCAAGCCCGTCAACTTCATGGTCGGGATCCGCGGCCGCTCCTTCAGCACCGCCGAGCTGGCCGATGCCGGGGTGAGGCGTATCAGCCTGTCTACATCGCTCTATCGCGCAGCGCTCACGGGGCTGCTGATGGCCGCACGCGAGGTGCGCGACAGCGGCACGTTCACCTACCTCGAGCACATCCTCACCACAGGCGAGATCGAGTCTTTCAAATGAAAAGCAAGCCCTATCTGACGCTCACCGAGGCCCGCCGCATGATCGATGCCGCGCTTGCCCATGCAAGCTCACGACAGTGGGCGGTCTCGATCTGCGTCTGCGATGACGGTGGACACGTGCTGCTCTTGGCGCGCGCCGACGGCGCCGCGCCCTTCACGGCGGAGATGGCGACTGCGAAGGCTCGCGCCGCCGCCCTCGGCCGGCGCGAATCCAAGGCCTTCGAAGACATGATCAATCAGGGGCGCACGGCATTCGTCACCGCAACGCTCGACGGGCTGCTCGAGGGTGGTGTGCCGGTGAGCGCCGAAGGGCACATCGTCGGCGCCGTGGGCGTCTCGGGCGTGAAATCGTCCGAAGACGCCGAGATTGCGCGCGCCGGGATCGCCGCGCTCGGTGCTTAGCGGCCAACGGCCGTGCCCATGCTTGCGGCTGCGCGTCATCCGCGCGCCGGAAGATGCCGCATACGAGCCTCGATGCACGCGCGGGCCGCGGGCGGCGGAGGGGCTCTGGCACAGGGATTGCTCCGGCTTGGTCTGCAGGCGGCACCCGCGCCGCGCGCGATGCAGGCATGAACACACCGCTCGATGGCAAGGCTCTCGTCAGGCTGCTCGATGAGCTGCGCAGCGCCTATGAGCTCGCGCGCCAGAGCGGCCCACGAGAGCTGCAGCGCCGCCTGCTGAGCACCCGCCGCGGCGTGCTCGCCCTGGTGCACAGCCACCTGCTCCTGCAGAACGAGATGCTCCGGCTGCGCGAGGCGATCACGCGGCACGATGAGTTCGCGCGGGCAGCGCAGCTCGCTGCCGAGGAGGCACTCTTCACCACGAGGCGCGAGGACCAGGGCCCCCACAAGCCCTCCTGAGCCGTGCGCGCCTGGCACCGCGGACGCGGATACAGTTCGATATAGGTCGGCGGCGGAGCGCTCTGGTCAACTCGCCACGGGGGCGCTGCGTTACAATGCGCCTCTTTGCCTTCGGTTACGGGGTCTACATGAGAGATTCATTCGCGCGCCGGTACGCTCGGGTGCGGCCGGCCGCCGCAGCGCTGCTGCTCCTCGGGGCGCTTGCGGGCTGCGGGAACAATAATTCAGCGTACACCTATATCGCGCCGAACTCAGTGGTGGTTGCCGACTTCAACGGGGATGGCTATCCCGATCTCGCCGTGGCCTCCGCCCAGATCAATCAGCTGGTGACCACCGAGCAGCAGGGATTCGTCGCGGTGGTGCTGCAGAACGCCTCGAGTCCCGGCACCTTTGCGGCCTCGGTGCACTACCCCACCGACGGCAACCCCTTTGCCATGGCAGCGGGGGACCTCAATCATTCGGGTGCCGCGGGCCTGGCGGTCGCCAACTTCAACAAGAGCACGATCTCCGTGCTGCTGCAGACGTCGCCCAATGCGGGCACCTTCAAGCCCGAGGTGAGCGTGCCGACAGGCACCTCGAGCTACGGGGCGAGCAGTCCGAGCGATGTCGCGATCGCCGACGTGAACGGTGACGGCTACAACGATCTCGTGGTCGCCGACGGGGATATCAGCGGTGGCGGCCTCATCGTGATTCTGCAGAATCCCTCGAGCCCCGGGACCTTTGGGGCGCCTACCGAGACGCTATTCACCATCAATTCCGACTGCACCGGCTGCACCGCGCCCAACTCGGCCTACGGCATCGCGGCGGGGAGCCTCACCAGCACCTCCGCCACCGCCCCGCCGGATGTGGTCCTCACCAGCTGGCAGGAGGCGACGGGCGATGACGGCACGCTCACGATCTTCCTGCACGATCCAGCGAATCCCGGCAAATTCCTCGCGCCCATCAACATGTCCGTCCCGGGAGAGCTGCATCGGGTGAAGATCGTGGACGTGAACGGCGATGGACGCCCCGACATCGTCCTGGACAACGAAGGCCCCGATGAGAACGATCTCGGCGCGGAGGGCATCGAGGTGCTGATCAATACCACGCCTTCCGGGGCGACGACCCCTACCTTCGATACCCCGATCACCTACACCCAGAGCACGGCGACCGACGCTCCGGGTTTCTATCCGCCGATCTCGCTCGCAGTCGCGCCCTTGAGCCCCTCGAGCACGCTTCCAGACATCGTCTGGACGAGCTCGGATCCACCGTCCTCGGAAGGGGGTGCGGGGACGATGCAGATCCTCTTCAACAGCACGACCACGCCTGGCGTATTCGACACCTCGAGCACCACTACCATGGGCTCCTACTCCGGTCTGGGTAATCCGGTTTCGGTGGCGATCGGCGATCTCAACCATAGCGGCTACCCGAGCATCGCCACGGCCGATGCCACCGGTGTTGCAGTGTACTTTCAGGAGAGCAGCAGCGCGGGCACCTTCAACGCTGCAGAGCTGGTCGGCGGCTGAGGGCGAGCTCGCTCGTGCGGGTGCGGGTGCGGGTGCGCGAGACTCTAGGGAGTCAGGGCGTCGGCTGAGGATGTCGCCGCGCCGGCTTGTCTGCGCTGAGTGCTGTGCCAGAAGCCATAGAAGGCATAGATCCCCAGGCCCACGGCCGACCACACCAGCAGCCGCCACCAGGTTGCCGCCGGTAGCGCAAGCGTGAGCCCCAGGCAGACGATGACGCCCAGCCCACAGGTGACGGGGGCACAGGGCACGCGAAACGGCCGTGGCGCCTCGGGCCTTCGCCAGCGCATCACCAGCACGCCGGCACACACCACCGCAAAGGCGAGCAGAATGCCGATGGAGATGACATCGGCCAGCACATCGAGCGGGAAGAATGCTGCAAACAGCGCCGCCGCCACCCCGGTGATCGCCGTCGCGACGTGCGGGGTCTTGAAGCGCGGATGGCAGCGGCTCATCACCGGCCACAGGAGGCCATCGTCGGCCATCGCCAGCAGAATGCGCGGCTGCCCCAGGAGCGAGGTGAGGATGACGGAGGTCATGCCGGCGATGACCCCGACCTTCACCAGCACACTGAGCCAGGCGAGCTGCGGATGGGCATCGAGGGCGACCGCCACCGGGGCGTCCACGCCGAGCTTGGTGAACGGCACCATGCCGGTGATCGATGCCGACATAGCCACGTACAGCACGGCGGAGATCGCGAGCGCGCAGAGGATGCCCAGGGGCAGATCGCGCTGCGGGTTTTTCGCCTCGAGCGCTGCCGTGGAGGCGGTGTCGAAGCCGACGTAGGAGAAGAAGATGATGGCGGCGCCCTGCAGGATGCCGCTCCAGCCGAAATGCCCGAAGGTGCCGGTGTTCGGCGGCACGTAGGGCGACCAGTTGTGCGCATCGATGAAGCTCAGCCCGGCGATCACGAAGACCACGATCACCGCCACCTTGATCGCCACCATGAAACTGTTGGCCCCGGCGGACTCGCGCACGCCCACGTACAGCAGTGCAGTCATCGCGGCGACGATGAGCACGGCCGGCAGGTTGATGATGGCGCCGGTTGCCACGAGCTTGCCGTGCGCGTCCTGGCCGAAGGGGGCATTCACGAACTGCTCGGGCAGATGAACGTGGGCGTCGGCGAGCAGATTCACCACGTAGGCGGACCAGCTCACCGCCACCGCGGAAGCCGACATGCCGTACTCGAGCAGCAGGTTCCAGCCGATGAACCAGGCGAGCGCCTCCCCCAAGGTCGCGTAGGTATAGCTGTAGGCGCTGCCGGGCACCGGCAGGAACGCCGCAAACTCCGCATAGCAGAGCGCCGCGAGGCCGCTGCCGAAGGCCGCAATCAGCAGGGAGAGCGTCACGGCCGGGCCCGCCTGATTGGCGGCGACCTGACCCGTGAGCACGAAGATACCCGTGCCGATAGTGGCGCCGAGACCGATGGCGGTGAGCGCCCGCGCGCTGAGCACGCGCCGCAAGCGGCGCGAGTCGGCTGCGCCCGGCTCGACCGAGCGCACCGCGAGCAGCTGGCGCAGCACGGGGCCCATCAGTGCACGAGCAAGCGGCCGGCCCCCTTCACCGCGGTGAAGAATGCACCGCGCACGGGTGATTTCTCATCGGCGCACTCTGGCATGGCCTTCCGGTCCTGTCGAGCTGCCGGGAACACCTGCGTTGGCCCGTCAGCTAAGGCAATCGCGCCGCCGGGTTGCTCGGCAGGTGAGCCTTGCGCAGCTCGGTGAGGCAGCAGCTCTCGAGCGCTTGATCGCTGCCCGCGTGCGCCTCGCAGCCGATGCCGATACGGTCCGCCTTGAGGTCCGCGATCTCGAAGTCGCCGCTGCCATTGAAGAGGTCGCCGACTTCCTTGCCCACACTCGCCTCGTAGGCCTCGGGGCGACTGCAATAGCGCGCGATGAAACCCGCGGCGAGGCAGTGTGCGTGCTTGTCCGGAATCGAGCGCGGCAGCTTGTGAGCGACCACGGCGCGCATGCAATCGAGGGAGCCGGGCGCCAGGCGCTGCACGCCCGGGGCCGTGGTACAGCCTGCGAGCGCGAGCAGCGCGGGCACCGCCAGTGCGCGCAACGTCAGCTCGCGGCGGCTCCCTGCCGCAGCGCATCGAGCAGCACGCAGGGATCGCACCCCTTGGCGATGAAGGCGGAGGCGCCTCGGTGCAGCGACTCGCGCACCAGCGCATCGTCCACGTAGCCGCTGAACATCACGATCCGCAGACCGGGCAGATTGGCGGTGAGCTCCTCGAGCAGCGTGAGCCCGCTGCCGCCTTGAAGACCCAGATCGAGCACCAGGACATTGGCGCCGGCCTGGCGGGCCGCGGGCAGCACGGCGCTCGCCGCGGCGACCTGGCCGACGCAGCACATATCCGGCTCCTCATCGATGATGCGGGCGAGAGAATCGCTGAGATCCCGATGGTTCTCGGCGACCAGCACCCGCAGCGTTTTCTCGGCCCCCAAGGTTCAATTCCCCAGCTGTCGCGCAAGCTCGGCTGCCAAGCAAGCCCCGTGCCCGCCCGCACTCTCAGCCCCGCAGCCGCTCGAGCAGCTGCGCGGTCCGCTCGCGCATCAGCGCCTCGCTGCCGCGGGCCTCCACGTTGAGCCGCACCAGGGGCTCGGTGTTCGAGGCGCGCAGATTGAAGCGCCACTCGGCGAATTCGATCGACAGCCCGTCCGTGAAGTCCACGGCAAGGGCCCCCGGCTCGTACTGGCGCCTGATGCGCGCGAGCACCTCGTGCGCGGGTGTCTGCAGGGCGAGGTTGATCTCACCGCTCGCGGGGTACGCGCGCATGCGCGAGCCCACCAGCTCCGAGAGCGGCACGCCGCGCTCGCTCAGGACCTGCAAAACCAGCAGCCAGGGAATCATGCCACTGTCACAGTAGAAGAACTGTCGGAAGTAGTGATGCGCGCTCATCTCACCGCCGTAGGCGGCATCGACCTCGCGCATCTTCTGCTTGATGAAAGCATGTCCGGACTTGCACAGCACCGGCACGCCACCGTGCCGGCGCACCAGCTCGAGGGTGTTCCAGGTGAGTCGCGGGTCGTGCACGATGCGCGCGCCCGGCTCGCGCTGCAGGAACACCTCCGCGAGCACGCCCACCAGGTAGTAGCCCTCGATGAATCGCCCCTGCTCGTCGAAGAAGAAGCAGCGGTCGTAGTCCCCGTCCCAGGCGAGACCCACGTCGGCGCCGCTCGAGAGCACCGCCTCCCGGGTGCTCGCGCGGTTCTCCTCGAGCATCGGGTTGGGAACGCCATGGGGGAAATGTCCATCGGGCCGGTGGTGGATCTTCACGAACTCGAAGGGCAGATGCGGCTCGAGCCGATCGATGATGAGACCCGCCCCGCCGTTGCCTGCGTTCACCACCACCTTGAGCCTGCGCAGGCGCGCTCGATCGATGTAGCCGAGCAGGTGCGAGAGGTAAGCCTCGCTCACATCGAGCGGACGGGTGTGACCCGCGCGCGCGGCCGGCGCCGGCAGGCGGTGCTCCTCGATGAGCGCCTGCATCTGCCCGAGCCCGGTGTCGGCGCTCACGGGTCGGGAGCCCTCGCGCACCAGCTTCAGGCCATTGTAGTCGGGCGGGTTGTGGCTCGCCGTCACCATGATCCCGCCGTCGAGCCCGCGCGCGGCGGTCGCGAAATACACGCCCTCGGTTCCCCACAAGCCGATGTCGAGCACCTCGACACCGCACTCGGTGAGGCCGCGCGCCAGGGCGCTGGCGAGGGCCGGGCTGGAGAGGCGAATGTCGTGGCCGAGGCAGACCCGCTGAGGCTTGACGAAGGCTGCGTAAGCTCGCCCCACGTCATAGGCGAGCGACTCGTTCAGCTCCTCGGGCAGCCGCCCCCGGATGTCGTAGGCCTTGAAGGCGGTGAGCTTCGGCATGGGCGCTGGCGGGTCGGGCACGCCTACTTGGTGGTGCCTTCGCGCCCGTAGCGGTCCTCGAGGCGCACGATGTCATCCTCGCCGAGGTAGGACCCGGACTGCACCTCGATGATGTGCAGCGGAATCTTGCCGGGATTCTCGATGCGATGGCGCACGCCGATCGGAATGTAGGTCGACTGGTTCTCCTCGAGCAGGAACACCTCATCGCCCCGGGTGATGCGCGCGGTGCCCGAGACCACGATCCAGTGCTCGGCGCGGTGATGGTGCATCTGCAGCGACAGCGTCGCACCGGGCTTGACCTTCAGGCGCTTGACCTGAAAGCGCTGGCCGTTCTCTACACTGTCGTAGCTGCCCCAGGGGCGGTAGACCTCCCGGTGCAAGGAGTGCTCGTAGCGGCCGAGCGCCTTCAGCCGCCCGACGAGCTTCTTCACACCCTGCACGCGCCCGCGCGGGGCGACCAGCACCGCATCCTTGGTCTCGACGACGACGTGATCCTCGAGGCCCACGGCGGCGACCAGGCGGCTCTCGGAGTACAGGAAGCACCCGCGGCAGTCCTCGGCGAGGACATCCCCCCGGGCAACGTTGCCGGCGGCATCCGCATCGCAGGCCTCGTGCAGCGCGGACCACGAGCCCACATCGCTCCAGCCTGCATCGAGCGGCACCACCAGCGCGTCGCTCACTTTCTCCATGACGGCGTAGTCGATCGAGTCGCTCGGGCAGGACGCGAAACTCGCCGCATCGATGCGCGTGAAATCGAGGTCCGCGCTCGCGCGCTCGAAGGCGGCACGGCAGCTGCGCGCCATCTGCGGCGCCAGGCGCTCGAGCTCTTCCAAGTAGCGGCGCGCCTTGAAGACGAACATACCGCTGTTCCAGTAGTACTCGCCGCTTGCGAGGAAGCCTTGCGCCCGCTCGAGCGTGGGTTTCTCGACGAAGCGCGCGATGCGAAAGCTTCCGCCCACCGCCGCGCCGCGCTGGATGTAGCCGTAGCCCGTCTCGGGCGCCCTGGGGACGATGCCGAAGGTAACGAGCTCGCCACGCTCGGCCGCCTCCAACGCCACGTGCACGGCTGCCTGAAAGGCTGCCACGTCGCGGATCACATGATCGGCGGGCAGCACGAGCAGCACCGGGTCGGCGCCCTCGCCCCCCGCCTCGAGTGCGGCGTGAGCGCCCAAGGCGATGGCCGGTGCGGTGTTGCGGCCGGCGGGCTCGAGCACGATGGCCCCGGGCTGCACCCCGAGCTGGCGTACCTGCTCGGCGACGAGGAAGCGATGGGCTTCGTTGCAGACAATGACCGGGGGTGCGGTGGGCAGGCCCGCCAGGCGCTTGACGGTCTCCTGCAGCATCGTGTCCTTGGCCGCGAGCGCCAGCAGCTGCTTGGGGTAGAGCTCGCGCGAGAGCGGCCACAGCCGCGTACCCGCACCGCCAGATAGGATGACCGGGATCAGCATACGTGCGCCCTCAGCTCGGCAGCGACCTGCCACGCCCGACGGCGTAGTAGGTGAACCCGAAGCGACCGAGCACGGCCGGATCATAGAGGTTGCGGCCGTCGAAGATGAGGGGCTCCTTCAGCAGCTGCCGGAGCCGATCGAAATCCGGGCTGCGAAACTCCTGCCATTCGGTGGCGATCGCGAGTGCATCCGCGCCCTCGGCCGCCTCGTAGGCGTTGCGACACGGCAGAAACTCGCTCTCGCGCCGGGCATACAGGCGGCGCGCCTCGGCAAGCGCGACGGGGTCGTAAGCCCGCACGCGGGCGCCCGCCTCGAGCAGCCGATCGATGATGGTACGCGCGGGTGCCTCGCGCATGTCGTCGGTGTTGGGCTTGAAGGCCAGGCCCCAGAGCGCAACGGTGCGGCCGCGCAGCTCCCCGCCGAAGTGCCGGCGCATCTTCTGCACCAGTATCTCCTTCTGGCGCAGGTTGACGGCCTCGACGGCCTGCAGAATCTCGGGCTCGTGACCCACCTCGTGCGCGGAGCGGATGAGCGCCTGGACATCCTTGGGGAAGCACGAGCCGCCGTAGCCCGTTCCCGGATAGATGAAACTGTAGCCGATGCGCGGATCCGAGCCGATCCCGAGGCGCACCTTTTCGATGTCGGCACCGACGCGCTCGGCCACGTTGGCGAGCTCGTTCATGAAGCTGATCTTGGTGGCGAGCATGGCGTTCGCCGCATATTTGGTGAGCTCCGAGGAGCGCACATCCATGACGATGAAGCGCTCGTGATTGCGCGTGAAGGGCTCGTACAGCATGCGCATCAGCTCGACGGTGCGCGGATTGTCGGTGCCGATGATGAGGCGATCGGGCTTCATGAAGTCCTGGATCGCCGCCCCCTCCTTCAGGAACTCGGGGTTGGAGACCACATCGAATTCGATGCTCGCCCCGCGGGCCTGCAGCGTGGCATCGATCTCGCGGCGCACCTTGTCCGCGGTGCCCACCGGCACCGTCGATTTGGTGACCACGACGCCGTAGCGGGAGAGGTGCGTGCCGATGGCGCGTGCAACGGCGAGCACGTGGCGCAGGTCCGCCGAGCCGTCCTCATCGGGCGGGGTGCCTACGGCGATGAGCTGAAACAGCCCATGCTCGACGCCCTTCGCCGCATCGGTCGTGAACTCCAGCCGCCCGGCCTCGCGGTTGCGCTTGATGATGACCTCCAGGCCCGGCTCGTGAATCGGCACCTCCCCTTGCGACAATCGCGCGACCTTCTGCGCATCCACATCGACACACAGCACATGATTGCCCGCCTCGGCGAGGCAGGCGCCGGTTACCAAGCCGACGTATCCGGAGCCGAAAATGGTCACTCGCATGAAGCTAAGCTCTTGATTTTAAACTTGCTTTCTCGCGAGCGGCTCGCCCGCCCCGGCGGCCTGCGCGATGGCGACGGATGATACAGGATGCATGCTTCCGGGATGATGGCAGCTCATTACCGTCGCGAAAGGCCATCGCCCGGGACTCGAACCGCGCCCTGGAGGAATCCCACCACGGTGCTCATCACTGGGGCATCGGGAGGCATCGGCTCGGTCGCCGCCTGGTATGGCATGCCGCAAATCGCCGACCTATTGTGCCAACAAGGCCGCGCTCAAGGCTTACGGTGAGGCATTGCGCGGCACGCTCGCGCCCGAAGGCGTGGACGTGGCAGACCTGCCGGCCTCAGCCGACCGTCGCCGCAGTCTGCGTGCCGTGTGACGCCATGCAGCTACGACGGTACCACTGGTAGGTCGTCGACAGGCCGCTCTGCAGATCGATTCGAGGTTGCCAGCCGAGCTGCCTGAGGCGAGTGGTGTCGAGCAGCTTGCGCGGTGTGCCGTCGGGCTTGGACGCATCGAACTGGAAGCCGCCCTCGAAGCCGATGATGCGCGCGAGTGTCTCCGCCAGCTCGCGGATGCTCACGTCCTGCCCCCAGCCGATGTTGATCGGCTCGGCATCCTGGTACTGCATCATCAGGTACAGGCAGGCATCCGCAAGATCATCGACGTGCATGAACTCCCGTCGTGGATTGCCCGATCCCCAGATGCTGACGCTCGGAGCCTGCGTGTGCCGTGCCTCGTGAATCTTGCGCAGCAGCGCCGGCAGCACGTGCGCACTCTGCAAATCGAAGTTGTCGCCCGGACCGTAGAGATTCGTGGGCAGCACCGCGATGGCATCGAACCCGTACTGCCGGCGATAGGCCTGGCACATCTTCAGGCCGGCGAGCTTCGCCATGGCATACCACTCGTTGGTCGGCTCGAGTGCGCCCGTCAGCAGGTAATCCTCGCGCAGCGGCTGCGGCGCGAGCTTCGGATAGATACAGCTCGAGCCGAGGAACAGCAGCTTGCGGGCGCCGTGCCGCCAGGCCGCGTCGATGACGTTGGTCGCCATCTGCAGGTTGTCGCGGATGAACTCCGCGGGCCGGGAATTGTTGGCATGAATGCCGCCCACGATACCGGCCGCATGAAACACGTACTCCGGACGCTCTGCGGCGAAAAAGGCGTTGACCACCGTCTGATCGGTGAGGTCGAGGTCCGCGTGATTGCGCAGCACCAGATTACGGAAGCCGAGCAGCTCGCAGCGCCTGAGCAGCGCCGAGCCCACCAGGCCGCGATGACCACTGATGAAGATGCGATTGCCCGAACGCACGGAGCTACTCGTAGGCCGAAGCGGCCCGAAAGCCCTCACGGGCCAACACGGCATCGCGCCGGGCGAGACGCTTGTCCGCCTCCAGCATCTCACGCACGAGCTCCTCGAAGCCGATCCGCGGCGCCCAGCCGAGCTCGCGGCGCGCCTTGGAGGCATCCCCGAGCAACGACTCGACCTCGGTGGGCCGGAAGTAGCGCGGGTCGACCTTGATGACCGTGCGGCCGCTCCTGCGGTCGACGCCCACCTCATCCAGGCCCCCGCCACGCCACTCCAGACGCATCCCGAGCAGCCGCGCCACGACCTCGACGAACTCGCGCACGGAGTGCTGCTCGCCGGTGGCGATCACGAAATCCTGCGGACTCTCGAGCTGCAGCATGCGCCATTGCGCATCGACATAGTCCCGAGCGTGGCCCCAGTCCCGGCGCGCATCGAGGTTGCCGAGCCACAGACAGCTCTGCAGACCCTCGGCGAGGCGCGCGAGCCCGCGCGTGATCTTGCGCGACACGAAGGTCTCGCCTCTGACCGGGGACTCATGGTTGAAAAGGATGCCGTTGCAGGCGTACAGCCCGTAGGCCTCGCGATAGTTGACGGTGATCCAGTACGCGTAGACCTTGGCAGCACCGTAGGGCGAGCGTGGGTAGAAGGGCGTGCGCTCGGTCTGCGGGCTCTCCTGCACCAGCCCGAACATCTCCGAGGTCGAGGCCTGGTAGAAGCGGGTTATTTTCGTGAGCTCGAGAATGCGCACCGCCTCAAGCAGGCGCAGCGTTCCGAGCGCATCCGCATTGGCCGTGTACTCGGGCGTCTCGAAGGAGACCTGCACGTGACTCTGCGCCGCGAGGTTGTAGATCTCGTGCGGCTGTACCTGCTGCACGACGCGGAGTACGTTGGTCGCATCGGTGAGGTCGCCGTAGTGCAGACGCAAGCGCGCTCCGGGCACGTGCGGATCCTGATACAGGTGATCGATGCGCTCGGTATTGAAGAGCGAGCTGCGGCGCTTCATGCCGTGCACTTCGTAGCCCTTGCTCAGCAGCAGCTCGGAGAGGTAGGCGCCGTCCTGACCCGTGATTCCCGTGATCAGCGCCCGCTTTGTCATTCTTGATCACTCCCCGGGCGGTCCCCCTGAGAGCGACCTTAACCGAGCAGTGCTACAGAGAGGTTGCAGCGCCGGCCCGCACAAGCGAGGGACACGGGCTAGGGCAAGCGGACGACCTCCAGTCGCGGGAGCGGGAAGACGAGCGTGCGCCCCGAGAACTTGGGATTGCGCTCGAAGAACGCGCGGAAGTGCCATGGCAGCACCAACAGGTAGTCGGGTCGCATCGCCAGAACCTGATCTTCGGGCACGATCGGAATCAGCGTCCCCGGCGTCAAGCGCCCGAACTTGTCCTCGTTTACGTCACCGACATAGGCAAGCTGCTGAGGTCCTAACCCACAGTACTGCAAGATAATATTGCCTTTTGTGGAGGCCCCGATGGCCAGCACACGCTTGCCCGCGGCGGCGGCGCGCGAGAAGAACTCAAGTAGCTCCGCACGACTGGCTGCGGAACGGTGCGCGAACTCCCGATACGGAGCCAAGCCATCGAGGCCGGCACCCCGCTCGGAGGCGAGCAGAGATTCCACAGCACGGGAACTTTGCTCCGGCGCCCCTTGCCGGGTCACGACCACGGAGAAGCTACCACCGTTGACATCGTTCAGCTCGACATCGATGATCTTCAGGCCGGCCCGCTGCGCCATCCATTGAATCTGCTGGAGTCCGTAGTACTCCAGATGCTCGTGACATACGGTGTCGTAGGAGGTCCGAGCGAGCATCGTCGGCATGTAGCTCTGCTCCAGCACCCACAAGCCATCGTCCGCCAGCACTTCGGCGATCTCGCGCATGAATTGCACCGGATGCTCGAGGTCGTAGAACATGGAAAAGGAAGTGACTACCGAGGCACGTTGACCGGGAAACAACTCCCTAAAGCGTGCGGCGGAGAAGAATTCCGGGATCAGCCGGATGTGGGGCGGATAATACCTCTCGAACTTGACTCCGGTCGGGTCGATGCCGACGAGAGTCAGATCCGTTTGCGGATACGCCTGCAGAGTAGTGCTGTCGTTGCTGCCGATATCGACGATTAAGCTACCGGGCCGCAGCCTCACGCGCTCGAGTATGCGCCCCACCTTGCCGTGCAGGTGCCGAACCATGCTCGGATTGAGCCCCGAGCGATAGCCGTAGTTGACACCGTACATCTCATCGAGATCGTAGCTGTGCTCGAGCTGCAGCAGACCGCACGCATCGGCGGCGCGCGCCGCGCATTTGAGCAGGCGCAGCGGACCTGAGCTGATCAACTCGACGGTCGATCGCGGAAACACTCCGGAGAGGACCTGTGTTCCCAAATCAACGACCCGGTCGAGCTGCTCGTTACCGCAGGCGCGGCATCTCGAGATCTGCGAGTACATTTGTGCTCACCCCTTCGCGTGCGCGTTACGCAGCCAGTTTCCAATGAAGAACCTACTGCTTATGAGCTCGAACCGGCCGATGCTCATGTCACGACGCACAGTCGAGCAATAAAGCAACGCTGCGAGGTTGGCGATGACGCCGGGGGCGCAGGCAATCAGCAACGCGAGCGCCCGCTGCGTGCGGCTCGCCAGCCGACCGACGAGCCAGGTGCGGTAGTCGTAAAGCGAATACGAGCCCTTGGCCCGGAACAGCCACAGCGTCGAGGGACGCCGCCAGGGTTCCGGCCGACACACGGCAGCACGGGCCGCCTCGGAGATGTCCTCGAACGACCACACCAGACGTGGCCATTTGAACATCCAGATCTCGAAGTCCTGCGGTCGCCACATCGCGTTGCCGAAGCGGATGACGATCAACGGCTCCGCGATCGCCAACGCCGTCCCGGGTAGCGCCGCCTGAAAGATAACTCCGACATGGACGAAGAGGGAACCGAAATACGGCTCCTTGTGTCGCTCGATCCATAGGGAGCGCCGGATGACGACTCCGCCTATGAACGAAAGATAGTCTCCGGCGGTGGCAAACAGCTGATCGCGCTGCTGCGGAGTGAAGACACCGTCTTCGTGCAAGGCCATGCGGCGCGCGCACAGTACTTTGGACAAATCACTGTTGCGCACCTCCGCATTCACAATCACGAGGCTGTGATTGGCGCTGATCGCCCTCAGCACTGCCTGTACCGCCTCTGGCCTGATGAGATCATCGTCCGTCATGAGCCAGCAGTAGCGTCCCGAGGACTCCTCCACCGAGCGGCTGAAGTCCCGATCGAGTCCCCCGTTGCGCGCAAGCCGCACGTAGCGCAGCTGCGGACAGCGACGTTGGTACGCCCTCACCAGCTCTGGCGTGGCATCGGTAGAGGCGCCGTCGAGGATCAACAGCTGCACCGAGTCGGTGAGCTGCGGAAGGATACTATCGAGAGTCTGCCCGATGAAGGCCGCGCGATTCCGCGTGGTGATCGCGATGGTCAACTCGTACATGCGTTCGCAAGATTCCTCAAGCACCGCCGAGCAGCCTCATGTCCGCCTCGACCATGGAGCGCACGAGACCGGCAAAATCCACTTCCGGTCGCCACCCGAGCCGCTCCCGCAACTTGCGCGCATCGCCCACCAACTGCACCGCCTCGGGTGGGCGGTGGTCTACGGCGTCGGCGCATACGTATTGCCGGTAATCGAGCCCCACGCAACCGAAGGCGCATTCGCAGAACTCGCGCACTGAATGGGCCGTCCCGCTTGCAACCACGTAGTCATCCGCCTGCTGCGCTGCGAGCATCTGCCACATGGCACGCACGTAGTCACCTGCAAAGCCCCAATCGCGCCGCGTCTCCAGATTCCCTAGCTCCAAACAATTGGAAAGACCGAGCTTGATGCGCGCGACCTGATGAGTGATCTTTCGCGTCACGAACTCGACTCCGCGTCGCGGGCTCTCATGATTGAAGAGGATGGCCGAGCACGCATGCAGCCCATAGCGCTGCCGATAGATCCGTACCATCGAATGCGCGTAGAGCTTTGCGGCACCGTAGGGACTGCGCGGCATGCAGCGGCTCGTCTCGGCCTGCGGAGTAACGTCTGCTTCGCCGAAGATCTCACTGCTGGATGCCTGGCACAGGCGAATGTCGGAATCGACGAGTCGGATCGCCTCGAGTATGCGTGCTACAGCAACGCCGTTGATCTCGCCGATGTTCGCAGCCTCGTTGTACATGCCGGCGCCGGAGGAGTATGCCGCCAGGTTGTAGATCTCCGCAGGCTCGAAGCGGCGAAGCAACTCCGTGATGCCTTGCGGGTCGAGCATGTCCCACGGCACGACCTGCACGCGCTGCCACACGTGCGGCGGCAAGGCACGCGCTGCGTGGTCGGGATCGCGGGCACTGCCCGCGACGCTGTAGCCTTTGGCGAGCAGCAGCTCCGCAAGATAACTGCCGTCCTGCCCGGAGATTCCGGTGATGAACGCCGACTTCCTCAACTAGCCCAGAACCTCTTTATAGAGCGACAGGTGATCCTGCGCGATCGCCGACCAGCTCGCTTGCGCCTGGGCAGCCGCGCACCGTGTGCCAGCATACCTTTCCAGCCCCGCGCGCATATCCCGCCAATCCCCCGGACGCGCAAAGTATGTGTTCTCGGGGGCCGAGTAACCGCGGCGGCGCGTCGAGGTGCAGATGACAAAGGTTCCCTGCGCCTGCGCGCCATGAATGGAAGTGTTCCACTCCCCACCGCCATTGAGGAACGGCAGCACGACCGCATCCGCGGCCGCGATGATACGTGCCACTTCGTCCGCAGCCAAGAAACCCGTGAATGTGACCTTGTCCTTCCACGGCTCGACCGCGGCGAGTGCCGCGATCCTCTGGTGATACGCGTCCGCCTGCTGCACGTCGCCGATGATGACCAATTGGTCGGTCCGGGGATCGGTCACCTGAAACACCTGCTCGACGCCCTTCGCCGGATGCAGGAAGCCGAAATAGACGACCAGACGATTCGCACCGGCGCGCAGCAGCCGCACACGAATGGCCTCGACCTCCGCGCGCGAGAGCCTCACAGGCGGGATCACGGAAGCATTGGGAATGAAGCGGCGCGTCTTGCCGTGCAGCCCCCAGCGCAGGATCCCGGGCAGCGCCTGCTCGTAGTTGGGCCTCACAAAGACGAGGCCACCGGAGACCGGTGTTTGCACCAGCAGCCAGAAGAGCCGCTCGAGGGGACGCGGGCCCACGGGCTCGTGCCAGGTCTGTACCACCGTGAAACCCAGGGCGCGACATAGCAGAGGCAGCAATTTCGGCAAGCGCCTGCCCTTGTAACCCTGCGTCGGAAACTGGACGTGGACGATATCCGGTCGCCAGCGCCGCAGAACGGCCAGGATGCGCGGCAAATCTCTCAGGCCCCAGGAGGTGACCTCGGGAAACAGCTCGACGCGGTCGGTCTCGGCTGGGTCTTGGGTCTTGCTCGTAAGCACGCCCACCCGCAGTGTGTCGTGCAGCGCCAAAGCTCTCACAAGTTGATATGTATAGTCGCCGACCCCGCACCGCATAGGCGGAAAGGAGCCAGTCACCAGCAGAATCTTCACGATGATGGATCTGACAGCCTCATCCCGAGGAGCGCCGCAGCACGAGCCAGCCGAATGTGTACGCCTTGCCCGCACATTTGACCGGACGCTCCGAGGCGTTGCCGTTCACCTCTCCAATGGGTTCCAGCCCATGAGCCTGCGCATCGCGCATGAAGGAGAGAATCTCACGCTCGGAAAATATGAGCCAGTCCATGCCGAAGAACTTGGTGCCGCTCGTGTCGATCTTGTTCGGCCAGTAATCGAACGAGGCGATGAAGTAGCCCCCGGGCCGCAGAAGACGTGCCGTCTCGGCCAGCAGTGCTGCCGCCTCGAATCCGTGCTCGATGACCGAGATGGCGGTGATTGCCGCGAACGAGCTGTCGGCATAGGGGGTGCGCTTGAAGTCAGCGACCGTGTACTGAATCTCATCTGCATGAGCCGACTCGAGCAGCTGCGGATTGACATCGACGCCGCACAGTCTGCGGTATCCCAAGCGGTGAAGTGCGATCAGCAGCTCCGAGGCGTACGCACCGATATCGAGAATCGGCGCATCCTTGGACACGTGCGTCTCGAGATACTCGATGGTGGTCAGCACGTCCCAGCTTTTGATCGCATCGCCGATGCGCGGGCTATCATGCAGTCGCAACCGGCGCAGCAGGCTCCTGGTACGCGATTCGAGCGCTGATAGCCCCCGACGGGTGAGTTCCGCGCGCGCCGCGCGAATCTGTTCCTCATTCTGCAAGATGCGCATCGTCATCCCGTCTCGAGCTCCGTTCCGATTCGACAGCGAATGGTGCAGTTCATCCGGGTGCTTGCTGAGCGGTAAGCCGGCCCAGGACTCGCGATCGCAGGTCGGGCGATGACAGCGCCGCGGCGGTGCAAGCGCAACCTGTGATAAAGAGTAGCGTCGCGGCCGCCGCAAGCCTCGAGGAAGGCAGCGGCAGGAGCAGCCGCGCGAGCAATACCACCGACAGCGCACCGAGGGCTGGACGCCCCACATCCACCGTATACCAGCGCGTCAGCCTGCCGCGCAGCAGCCTGCGGTGCATCAAGGGAAGGCTCAGTGCCAGGTATGCAAGCGTCAACATCAACCATACCAGAGCGCCACCGAGGGCGCCGAGCTGCTTCGACAGAAAATAGGTGAGCGGTGCGCACACGGTGATCGCGACGACATTCGCGTAAAGCGCGAGCATCGTCCAGCCATGAGCCAGCTGCAGTGCATAGGGCACGTTCATTAGTCCGTTCATGAGGTTTCCGACGACAAGAAGTGAAAGCAGCAGGTGACTGTGCTGCGCGATGCGCAAATCGCCGGTCCAGAGCTGCAGAATCTCCGGTGAAAACAGCGCCATGACGGCGGCGCACGGGAGAATAATGGATGCGAGCAGCTGCGTGCTGATGCCGTACAGGCTCTCGAGCGGCCCCTCCGCACCGCGTGCTGCCAGTTGCGAGAACTTGGGAAACAGCGCGGCGAACATCGGGCTGATGACCACGTACAGACCCGATGCGAGGGTGCCTGCGATAGCGTAATAGCCGAATGCCGACAGCGGCAGAGTCCTACTGAGAATCGCCTTGTCGAATTGCGTGAGCACCACCGAGGTGAGCGAGATGCCGCTCATACCGCCGGCGAATCTGAGACTCGACCGCACCAGCTGAGGTCGTACACGACTGCCTACGGATCCCGCCGGCATGCTCTGCCACAGAGCGATCCCGAGGGCGCACGTCTGCAGGGCGTTGACAGCCGCTTGTGCCAAAAAAAACACCGACAGCGTAGGCGCGATCAACCACATGGCAGCGATGGCAGCTGCCCCACGTAAGGTCCCGCAGACACCAGTGATCCAGCCCAGCGCCACCTGGCGTTGCAGACCGGCAAGACCGGCGGCGTAAAGATTGGCGGGCCACTGCAGGGCGAAGGCGATGGCAGCGGCGGCAATGGCGTGCGTGACTGTCTGGGCACTGAGTCGCTCGAGCCGCAGCCAGTGGTTCGCGGCGAGTGGCGCGAGCGCTGACACTCCAAGAACGATGGCGAGAGCCATGCACCAGTAGAGTAACTCGATGGTGCGCAGCAGGTCGCGCATCTCCTGGGGAGAGGAGGGCTGCTCGCCCGAACGTGCGAGTGCGCGAGTGAGTGTGGCACTGAAGCCCAGGTCGAGCAGCGAGATCAGGGCTTGCACCGTGATGAAGGCACCGACGACACCGTAGGCCTCGACGCCGAGGAACCGGATGTAGGTCGGAACGAGGAGGATGGCGAGGAGAGCGGACCAGGACCTCGAGACGAAGCTCGCGATGATGTTTGTCCGCAGCCGCGTCATGGAATGTGTGCGGGGACTGGCGAGCGCTTCAGCAACTGCTCGCGCTCTGCCAAGGCGAGATCCTCCCGGGCCATCTCGGCGACCAGCTGCGCAAAGCTGATGCGCGGCTTCCATCCGAGCTTGCGCCGCGCCTTACGCGCGTCGCCCAGCAGGGACGCCACTTCCGTGGGTCTGAAGTAGCGTGGATCGATGGCCACCAGGGTCCTACCGTGAGCATCGATACCGCGCTCCTGCAGGCCCTCCCCCGTCCAGCGGATCTCCATGTCGAGCTCCCGCGCGGCCAGCTCGACGAACTCGCGCACGCTGAATTGCTTTCCCGTTGCGATCACGAAGTCATCCGGTTGGTCCTGCTGCAGAATCAGCCATTGTGCCTCGACATAGTCACGTGCGTGGCCCCAATCCCGCTTGGCATCGAGGTTTCCGAGGTACAGGCATTCCTGCATTCCGAGGCGGATGCGCGCCAGGGCACGCGTGATCTTGCGCGTGACGAACAGCTCCCCCCGCGTCGGGGACTCATGATTGAACAGTATTCCGTTGCAGGCATACATGTCGTATGCCTCGCGGTAGTTGATAGTGATCCAGTAGGCGTAGAGCTTTGCTGCCGCGTACGGCGAGCGCGGGTAGAAGGTGGTGGTCTCCGATTGCGGCGTCTCGCGCGCGAGGCCGTACAGCTCCGAGGTGGACGCCTGATAGAAGCGGACAGTCTTCTCCATTCCCAGTATGCGTATCGCTTCGAGCACACGCAGGGTCCCCAGCGCGTCCGAGTTGGCGGTGTACTCGGGCTCCTCGAACGAGACAGCCACGTGGCTCTGAGCTGCCAAGTTATAGATCTCATCTGGTCGGGTCTTGTGGATGATGTGCACCAGACTGCTGGTATCGGTCATGTCGCCATGGTGCAGGAACAGACGCGCATTCGCCTGATGAGAGTCCTTGTACAGATGGTCGATACGGGCCGTGTTGAACAGCGAGGTACGTCGCCGCAGTCCGTGCACCACGTAACCCTTGCCGAGCAGCAGCTCCGCTAGATAGGCACCGTCCTGTCCGGTTATGCCCGTTATCAACGCGCGCTTCATAGAATCGCTCCAGACACATGAGGCATTCGGGCGTGCCTGACCGGGCCGTCGCGGCCGCCGCAGCAACTTTCGTGTCCGGCGCAGAGGCTGGATCGAGGTCCATAGGCTCGATCGGTCCAACCCGACGTCATGCCAAGCTAGTGATTGTAGGGAGGGCGGTTGGCCGACACAACGGCTGCAGATCCGCTCCGATAAAGGATCGTGCGCATCTTAGCGGCAACGCTAAAGCCTTCCGGATCGACACGCTCATCCGCGTCTCGTCCTGCGATGCCCCAGAACGGCCGCGTCGCCACAGGACGACGGTACGGGAGCACAAGCGGCTACACTGGCAGCCGACCTCCGAGCATGGAGTGGGTACGTGCGGCGTCGGGAGCTTGCCAAGCTGCTCATGGCCTCGGCCGCCAGCAGCGCTGCCCAGCGGTCCCACAGTGAGGGAGCGCGGCTCGCGCCTTGGAGCCTGCTCGATCGGAGCGGTTATGTCAGGATTCCCGACGGCTCGTACCGCAACGAGTCGACGCTGCGAATCCTGCTGCAGAACACGATCATCGGCGAAAGTCGCCAGAACACCATAGTGGCCTCAGCGGGCGAGTTCGTGCTCGAGGTGGGTGACCCTAAGCAGGCACCCAATGCGGGCCTCATCCAGCGCTTACGGCTCTTCGGAAGCGCGGCCAACCGCGCCTGTGTGCACATGAGCTCCGGTTGCCACATGTGGCGCCTCGAGGAGCTCCTTTTCAGCGGTGGTCCGTGCCCGGCACTGCTGGTCGAGAACTGCTGGGATTCGAACTATGCCGACATCGATGTACTCGCTCACGCGGGTGTGAGTGCCAATCCGGCGCAGGGTGCCGCCGTCATCTTCGCCGCAGGCTGCAACAACATCTACTGTCGGGGTCTGCGGGTAGAAGCGGCAGACAGCGGTGGTCTGTACGTGGACAGCGGACCGATCTACCTCGTGACCGGCAAGCTGGACGATGGCTTCCGCCCCACCCAGACGGCCGCCGCGATCACGGTGGGGACCGCGGGGCATCTGGTCGTCGATGACTTCTACTGCGGTGGTACGCTGGCGCAGTACCCGGTGGATCTCGCCGGTACTCTCAAGCTCGGTCGCGTGCTGTTCGATGGCGGCACGCGAACGCCTGCGGCCATCTTCGATCACCGTGCGTGGAGCCACGTGAACCCGCAGACATTTGCGGGCGCTGCCGCGACGTACTTCGGCCCGCAGATCGGTACCCTCGATCTGGGCGCGGCTCAGTTCAAACGCTTCCATCCGAGCGTTGACTCCGACACGCCCGCGGCGGTCTACAGCAGAATCCATCCCATCCGACAGCTGCGTCGACTGACCGCAGCGCGAAACGGTCCCGCATCGGCCACGACGCGCTGGGTGGACACGACCGCGACCGGCAGCCACGACAATCTATATGCCAATTCCTTCCTGGTGCACAACTCCAGCGGCACGCTCGCGGGCGCGGCTCCCGGCGCGCGTCGGCGCATCTTGCAGTCCTTTGCGAATGGTAAGCTACTGCTTCAGGGCAGCTCACCAGTGCTGCTCGATGACGACTGGTCCATCGAGTATTGCGCCGCCCATCGCACGCCGATCCGTGCGAGCGGTGTTTGGCTCGATCGCGATCAAAGCCTGTTCGCTGTCGTGGCGGACCACGTGGGAGTAGCAAGCCAGCCGCGCTATCAGACGCATTCAGAGGACGGCGACCATGGCACGACGGTGTTCAGGCTGCATGCCCCGCAGCTTGCGGCGGGACGGGACCTGCGCGGACTGTTCCTCGTAGATCTCCACAGCGGCGAGCCCTTCTATATCGAGCACGGTATGGATGCCGAAGGCAATATCGGGGTCATCTACGACCGCAGCGCCGAGCTCGACATCCGCCGCTCCTACCAGATTGTTGCGGGATACGACGCGCGCATCGAGCTGCTGGGCGCGCACGTGCTTTGGAGCCATGCAGGCATCGCTCGCCAGGTACCCATCGCGGAGCTGCTGCAAGCGGGATTCAGTCCGGAGGACTTCCCGCTTTGGGGCATCGGCTTCGCAAGCTCTGCCGAGGATGCAGCCGAGGGCTGGGCACGCCTGCAGCTGGATGGGGTCATTGTGAGCGTCGACCTCAGCCGGGCCGCCCAATGGGAAATCGACGTGACGCACTCGAGGCCCTTCAGCATCGCCGATCCGACGCCCGTGCCGCTCGAGCCCGGGCAACGCCTGGGGCTGACGCTGCGCAATCTCGCGAGCGCATCTCTGGGTACGGTCTCCTGGGGCGGTTCCTATCGCCTGTCGCCCTGGACCGGCCCAGCCGTGGCCCATTGCCGCACGATCGAATTTCGCTTCGATGGGAGGTGTTGGATCGAGGTCGCAAGAACCCCGGCAGACGTTCCCCTTTAGCAGCGCGTCCGCTGCGCAGTCGGGCGCGTGGGCAGTCCGAGCCCGTCGGTCAGGCCCCACTCCCAAAGGCGTCCGGGAAGCGCCCAAAGATCTGCTGGCGCAGGCTCGCGTGCAACGCCGTATTCTCGAGCGGCCGATAGAAATTGGAGCCACCCGACCCTGACAGCCCATACAGGTCGCTGTGTCGGGTGGCGATATCGAGCACGCACTGGTGCCCACCGTCGATGACCCCGATCGTGCCGCGCCGGATGCGGCCGAACACGCTGTTCGGCACCAGGAACTGCGTGAAGGCCAGCTCCGGCGCGTCGCGCCTCTCACCGCGCAGCAGCGGAGCGAGCGATCGGCCGTCCATCCAGCTCGGGGTCGCCAACCCTGCGATATCCAACAGCGTCGGCGCGAGTGCAGTCTGGTCCACCACGGTCGTGATCACACTTCCGTGCAGCTGCCCCGGCAGACGCACGGCGAGCGGGATGTGCACAATCGGGCGCAGCTGCTGTGGGCCTCCGTGCCCCAGGAATCCCTGCTGAAAACTCTCGCCATGGTCGGCCGAGACGATCACGGCGGTATCGCGCAAGCGACCGCCCGCCTCCAGCCTTTGCATGAAGTCACCAAAAGCCGCGTCGGACTGCGCGATCCACTCGTCGTAGCGCAGCCGTGCCTTGTCCACGACCGGTTGCTTGGCGGCCCGATAGCTGTAGCCGGACAAGTCAATCATGTCGGTAAATTCAGCGTGTGTTCGCAGCTCGTTGGTGGGCAGGAAGCGGTGCAAATATGGAGGCTCGGGTTGATAGGGAAAGTGGGGCGCGAACACGTGTACCCAGAGAAAGAACGGATCCGAAAGCTCCGTGAGGATGAGCTGCGCCTGCTGAAAGCTGAGCGCTGGCGGAAAGGTGGAATGAACCTCGCCGAACAGGCGTGGTGAGAGCTGCTCGAGCATGTACGGAACGAACAGGGAGGCGCGAGCCGCCTCATCCGCGAGTGGCGCCGAATGGAAGAGCTGCGTCGCCTCCCGAGCAGCAAAGTCCTTGATGGGTGGGGCCGGCAGGATATCGAAATCGCCACCGAATCCCAGGCATCCCGGGTGGGCCCCGGGGTTGGCGACCGAAGCGGCAGTTCGATAGCTGCTGAGCCGCAGCTGTGATGGCAGAGTTCGCTCTGCGGCGCTGCCGTGGAGAGGGCCACCGTAATGATAAACGTGCACGCTCGACGGGTAGCGACCGGTGAGCATCGACGCAATGCTCGGAGTCGTGAATGTGCACGCGGCGTAGTAGTTCGTGAACCGATGGCTCGAGCGCGCGAATTTGTCGATGTTCGGTGTGGTGGGCAGGTAGTAGCCGTAGCACGACATGTCCTGTGCGGAGAGCGCATCGAAGGTGACGAGCAGGATATTGGGCCCCGCGCGCCGCTGGCGCGCCCCGCGCGGTCGCGTGGGCGCCGCGGCAGACTCGGCCGAAAGTCCCGTAAGCAGGCCGCCGGCGGCCGTAAGCAGCACGAAGCGACGAGTGAAGCGCCCGGATAGCGAGCCCGACAGTGAGTCGAGCTCACCCCGGCGGGCGGTCCGCCGATGCCAGAACACGAATAGCACGAGCTGCACGGCGGCGAGCGCATCCCAGGTATAGATCGAAGCCCGGTTGGTGATGTGCAGCAGGCCGACCGTTGTGGCCCAGCGGATGCCAGTCCCAGTCAGCACGCAGCTACCGGCCAGTAGGGCGGCCGTCGTGGCCAGCCGGCTGATGCGCACGAGCCTCTCGGCGGCAGACTGCCCCCGCTGCAGCACGTACGGCGCGATGACAAGGGTGAGGCCTGTGCCTAGCAGTACAGCCAATCCGAGGGCGATCGCTACTCGCGCCCCTATCTCACGAGCAATCTCCCGGCCGGTTTCGAACAGAAGCAGGCCGTCGATGCCGCCCAGGATCGATAGCGCAACGGCGATGAGGGCGACGACGGCAGCGAGAGTGGTAAGACGCGCCCACAGCTCGCGTAACACGCGATAGCGCATCTACCGGGTTTCCCGGTCAGCCCTGCCTGAAAGGCGCTCGGGGAACGCTCTCGGCCCCGGTGTGGTGCCGGACTGGTGGAGCGAGTCGGCTGAGCGCGCTAGGTAGGAAGTCACGACAGGATGCCAGGGGAAGCTCACCATAGCCCGTGACTTTACCATCATCAGCGGAGGCGCCCTCCCCACCCGCAATTGCTTACACCCAGCACATCTGGATACGTTTGCATACAACCCTGCTCGGCGTACGGCTAGGGCGGCGGATACCGGCGCCCGTCAACGCGCGCTCAGTACGCGCCGCCCCCACCCAAGACCACGCCGGTGGTCTTGAGCAGAATGTACAGGTCGAGAACCAGGTTCTGGCGCCGCACGTAGTAGACATCGAGCGCGACGCGGCGACGATAATCCGTGTCATTGCGGCCCATCACCTGCCAGAGTCCCGTGATGCCGGGCTTGGCCGAGAGGTACACGGTAAGACAGCGCCCGTAGCGCATCAGCTCATCCCGGACCACAGGCCGCGGTCCGACCAGGCTCATCTCGCCGCGAATGACGTTCCAGATCTGGGGCAGCTCGTCGAGGCTGGTGCGGCGCAAGAAGCGACCGATCGGCGTGATGCGGGGATCGTTGCGAAGCTTATGGTCCCGCAGCCATTCGGCCTTGAGCTCCGGATGCTGCTCGAGCAACTCGCGCAGCACGCGCCCCGCATCCGGCACCATGCTGCGAAACTTGAGGCAATCGAACATCCGACCGTCGCGACCGATGCGCCGATGGCGATAGATCACCGGGCCACCCTCGCTCCACAGCAGCACGACGATCACCGCAGCCAGAGGCGCAAAGACCGTCCCGAGCAGCAACGCCCCCACGATGTCCAACACCCGCTTCAGCACCGCCCGCGCTGACCAGCTACGGTCGATCCGAGCCGGGAGCTCCTGGCCGGGCTGGACGGTCACGTCTTGGTCGAGGACGCGAATCGGACGGTGTGGGCGTTCGGACCAGACATCCCGTGAGTGGGTGTCTTCCTTCTCGGCTTCGCGGTGGCGCCGCCGTTCGAGGTGCCGAGTTCGACCCGGTGCGCTGCGCGGGGCAGGGCTGAGCAAACGAGGATTAGCTGCCTCATTGACCTGCTGTGGCGGCAACGCAGAGCCTCCTTCTAGATCTCGAGAAAAGCAACATGCTTGTCGCCGAGCAGCGACAGTAGCGCCCGAATGGACGTGGGCGCTGCCGGCCGTAGCGCTCCAGCACTGGAGTTATCGTTCCCCAAATCGATAAACGGGTCGGCTGCGATCACGTTGACACTGTATTTTCCGGAAGCGACGCGCCACTCTGGGGTGCCTTTCGCACCGGAGCAGGAGCAAGTGCTGATCCCGTTCGTCCCTTCGACGGAGTCGAAATGCATCCAAGCTCAGGCGCGCCCAACCAGATCTTTCAGATCCTATCGGAGTCAGGTCGAAGCCGCGAGAATTCACGCTCATGAGGCTTCGATGGACTAAATTAGCTTGGCAGTATACCCGCAACCTTCGCGACTTGCGCAAGGCGAGCCGGCAAACCGAGCGTCTGTAAACTCACTGTGGGAAACGCGCAGGTGATCTCACTGCCGTGCACGCGCTACGACGTTGTCGGATCTTTCGTGCTGTACAAGACCGCAGCCGCCGAGCTGGCCCAGGCGATCCAGCAATTCGCGTCCGTACCGCTCGAGACACATCTGTGCATCATCGACAACTCGCCGACGCCGCTCACGGGGGCCAACGAGCTGTGCAGCAGGCGCATTAGCTACTACTGGCCGGGAAAGAATCTCGGCTATGGACGCGCTCACAACCTCGCCCTGCGAGCCGCCGCCGGCCGCTCCCGGTACAACCTGGTGATGAACACCGATGTGCGCTACTCCCCGGATGCGGTGACGAGCTTGGTTGCGTTCCTCGAGCGCAACCCGCAGGCCGGCATGGCTGCGCCTCGAACGCATTACCCGGATGGCTCCTTGCAGTACGTGTGCCGTCTGCTGCCGCACCCCGCCAATATGTTCCTGCGACGCTTTCTGCCGCGATCCCGCTGGACGCAGCGGGCCGACTTTCGCTACGAGTTGCGCTGGTGGAATCACGACACGGTCGCCGACATCCCCTACTTTC
The DNA here is from genome assembly GCA_035504015.1 of Steroidobacteraceae bacterium. Taxonomy (GTDB): domain Bacteria; phylum Pseudomonadota; class Gammaproteobacteria; order Steroidobacterales; family Steroidobacteraceae; genus JASHUC01. The sequence continues at coordinate 16,473 of DATJSR010000120.1, read as the reverse complement.
AGGGCTCATTCATGCTCCTGCGCACAGACTTGTGCAACGCAATCGGCTGCTTCGACGAGCGTTTCTTCCTCTATGGCGAAGACATCGACCTGACCCGTCGCATGCACGAGGTCGCTCAGACCGCCTACGTGCCTGACGTTCGGGTCGTGCATGAATACCGCCGGTACAGCAATCGATCCCTTCGCGGGACCTGGTACGGTATCCAGAACAACTGTAGGTACTTCAACAAATGGGGCTGGTTCATCGACGCAGGTCGACGGCGCATCAATCGCGAGGTGGTGAAGGCGCTTCAGGCCAGCAGTGCCGCGCGGGTCGCCTCCGACATCATCGACGCGGCCGATCAGGTATAGTCGCGCCTCATCCGGCCGCCCACGCCAAGATTGCCATCATGGACGCTCAGACGCAGACGGCGATTCGCTCCGACGAGATCAGCCTGAAGGAGATTCTGCAGCTGCTGCTCGCCCGCAAGTGGTGGGTGATCAGCTTCACGCTGCTGCTCACCGTCTCGGCGACGGTCGCCGCCTACGTGCTGCCGAAGGAGTACCGGGCCTCGGTGGTCATCTCAGCCGTCGCCAACGCGCCCGAGAACAGCAAGATGGGCGGCCTGAGCTCTGTGGTCTCGGAGTTCAGCGGCCTCGCCTCCCTCGCCGGCATTAACGTGGGCACCGATACTCGCAAGGCCGAATCGATCGCGGTCCTGCAGTCGGAAGCTCTGACCGAATCATACATTCGCGACAACGACCTGCTTCCGATCCTGTACGCCAAGCGCTGGGACGCCCGCGCAAAACGCTGGCGCGTTGCCAAGCCAGAGCAGACACCAACTCTGTGGAAGGCGAATCAGCTCTTCAAGCGCGACATCCGCACCGTCACGACGGATACCAAGACCGGCCTGGTAACGCTGACGATCACTTGGAAGGATGCCCAGCAGGCGGCCGCGTGGGCCAACGGCTTGGTCAAGCTCGCCAACGACTATCTGCGTCAGAAGACTATCGATGAGTCGGAGCGCAACATCGCCTATCTCAAGGAACAAGCTGCAAAGACGGATGTGGTCGGAATCCGCCAGGCCGTCTACGCCCTCATGGAGAATGAGATCGATCAGGAGATGCTCGCGCGTGGCAGTGAAGAATACGCACTCAAGGTGCTCGATCCGGCGTTCGCTCCCGAGAGACCTTATTCTCCCCAGCCGATGATCTGGATGCTGGCCGGTCTGTTCGCGGGAGTCCTGCTGTCCTTCATCGCGGCATTCGTACGCATCGCCTGGGAGCGCTGAGCATCGCGCGGGCGGTGCTCAGCGGCGCAGCCTCAGCCCTCGGGCTGCAGAGCATCTGCGATGACTACATGAGTTCGCTCGCGCGCTACGGACCGCGCTTCCCGGCTCACGAAGAACGCTACCGTCGTGGCATAGAGGTAGAAATAGGGCTTGTTGTGCAGGCTGTAGAACATCGATGCTGCAAAGAAGCCGAAAAAGAACAGTGTGTCCGACAGCACGTGTCGCTGCAGCAGGAAGCGGACACCGCGCGCGAGCGCAAAGACGAACACTACGAACCACGCTATGTTGTAGTCGAGCAGCACCTGCAGGGGCAGCGAATGCAGCGGCGCCTTGCCACGGCGCGCGAAGTCGACAAACGTGGGATCGACGCGCTCGAGCTGATCGAAGGACACCTGAAAGCTGGTCAGCGCCTTGGAGAAGTTACTCGGGCCGATGCCGAACACGAACGCGAGCGGGTCGGAGAATTTAATCCGCATCGCCGTCTTGAGCAGCAGCAGATGGGCGGTGGTGGAGTCTTCCTGCGAAATCGTCTGCACGGAAGACAGGCGATCGTAGACCGCAAAGACGTTTCCCACCGCATTGCCCGCGGTCGCGAGTACGTACGCGCCGGCGCAGGCCGCCGCGAGCGATACCACAGCCGCCACACGCGAACGACGCATCAGTCCGAAGAGAATGGCCGGCATGAAGAATACGGGAAGGCGTGAGACAGTGAGAAAGGAGGCGACGAATAGCCCCGTACCGATGACCCGATCGCGCTTGCCACCGAAACAGCGGATGAAGATGTACGCCGCACAACACAGCAGTACGGCGGATTGCGACTTGTCGTCCATGCCGAAGGAAAGCCAGCCGGCGCCCTTGTGCAGCTCGAGCCAGGTATAGAGGGCCGCAACCGGGATAAAGCAGAGAATACCGCGCTTCACGGCGATGCTGAATTCGGCGGGATTCTCGCGAGCGAACCACCAGAGAAGCACGCAAAAGAGAACCTGCGCGTCCTCGAAAAACAGCACGATGACGTTCGGCTCCCACCGGTAACCCACCAGAAATATTGCAAAGCTGAGCATGCAGCTCGCATTGAACACAAGCATGAGCCACAGAAAGCGGCGGTTTATCGCGCGGTGCTGGCCGAGGAAGAACAGTCCGGCGACACACACAAACACGACCGGCGCGATGTTCGAGCCCGAAAACTTGCCGTCGGGGTTTCCGATGGGCAGCCCCATCGAGGCGGTCGCGAAGTTCGCGATCACCAGAGCTGCCAAAATGCTCGCCTTGCGTATGCGCACGGAACTAAGTCTCTGTGGCCATCCTACGATCGCGAAGTGCCCGCCGACGGGATCGCAGCGTTGACATGACCGAGCCCGCAGCTCCGCAGCAAAAGGCCATCGATTCAGTGGCGGTGGTCATCGTCACATATGACAGCGCACCCGTGCTCGATACCTGCCTGCGCGCGCTCAAGGCTCAAAGCCGCCGCGCCGATGTCATCGTCATCGTGGACAACGACTCCCCTGATGCAGCCTACCTGGAACGCGTGCCGCAGGATGCCCGCCATCGCGTCATACGGAACATGCATAACGAGGGTTATGCAGGTGCTAATAATACCGGATATGCGCTGGTGCGTTATTGCCGGTACGTGCTGTTTCTCAATCCGGATGCCTTTCCCGCGCCGGGCCTGCTGGAGCAGGCCGTACAGCTCATGGGCGATCCTGAGGCCAGGGATGTCGGCTGCCTGACGGGCACGCTCCTCGGCTTCGACCCAGAGCATCAGCAGCCGACGGGGCTCATCGACTCCACGGGTATCTTCCAAAGCCGCCTTGGCCGCTGGCGCGACCGTGGACGAGGTGAGCGCTGGATTCCCGATGCGACAGGACTTGTAGCGCAGGACATCCCGGCTGCTTGCGGCGCACTGATGTTCTGTCGCACCGAGGCTCTTGAGGATGCGGCCCTGGCGCCTGGGGAAATCTTCGACAGCCGCTTCTTCATGTATAAGGAAGACATCGAATTGTCGCTGCGGCTGAGGCGCCACGGCTGGCGGCTGCGCTACGCACCCGAGCTGCTGTGCTATCACTGCCGTGGCTGGCAGCACCGCCAGAGCGCCTCGTACCGCGCGCGCTATCTGTCGGCGCGCAACGAGCTGCGGGTCTGCGCGCACAATCGCCTGCGCGGCTTTACCTACAGCGTTCTCAAGTACCTCTTCGTGTTGCTCGTGGAGCGCTGGCTATACCGCTCCCAGGCGCATATCGGCGGTGGCGCTCGCCGAAGAAAGCAGGCAGGCAGCCGAGTACCATAGTCGGCGGCTCAGTGGCGCGGGCAGCACACCCTGGCCGAGCAGGGTCAGAAGATCACGAGGCGACTGCCGCCGATCGAGCGCCGCCGCCAGAGGCGCGGTCTCGAGCAGCGTCCGCGATGCAGCCTTCGGCGGAAGAGCGCCGCAGGCGCGCTGAAAGCCCCTCGCCTGCCGCGCCACCAGCCGTCGGATCATCTTCTGACGCTCCCACATCAGAGCGATGCTGCGGCGGCTGGCACCTGAACCGGCGCCCAACACGTTGCGTGCATGCTGGCGGTAGAGAGCCGTGGGTACGCCCTGCAGCAGGGTGGCTCTTCCGCAGGCAGTGCCGAGCAGATACAGCCACCAGTCGTGCATGACGGCGTGATCGCGGGCGATTCCACGCTGGAGCAGGAAAAGCTCGCGAAGCGCACGCGTGACTCCGACAGTATTGCCGACCGCGGGATTGAACGTGAAGGCGGTGGAGGGCTCGCGCGCCTGCGCCGCCGTAACGCGCATGAACCGGTAGTATCCGATGCGCTGCTCGGGGGCCGCATCCTGGAAGACCCATGGCTCGGAGAAGTTCAGGGCGGGCTCGGCAATGCAGCCCGCCAGATCAGCGACCGTGGCATCGATCTTCCCCAGCTCCCAGATGTCGTCGTGGTCGCAGAAGAGATAGATGTCTGCATCGACGCATTCCAGCAGCCGAAAGAACACGCCGGGAACTCCCAGCGGCCTGTCCTGATGCCACTCGCGCAGGGGGAGCCGCAAGCGCTCGGCCACGCGCCTAACCAGTGGGCGTGTTTCATCCTTTGAGTGGTCGTCCAGCCAGTGCAGGGTGAATGGCGTCGAGTTCTCGAGCAAGGACGCGATCTGTGGCTGTATGAAAGGCACGCTGTCGTGAGTCGCCAGCAGCACCGCGACATCCGGGGCCGACGGGGACGCGTCCTTGGCAGGCTCAAACTGCATCGCAGATACGTCGCGCCACCGAGACTACCGGATGCGGTAGTTCCTTTCGATCCATCGTCGGTAATTGCTGCCCATTACGGCCTCGCACCAAGCTTCGTTGGCCAGATACCACTCCAGGGTATTACGCAACCCTACCGACAGCGGCACAGCCGCACGGTAGCCCAGCTCACGCTCGATCTTGCGGCAGTCGATGGCATAGCGCCGATCGTGACCCGGCCGATCGGCGACGAAGCTGATCAGCTCGAGCGCCGACCCACCCCGCGCGGCAGGACAATCCGGGTAGCGCTGGGCCAGCACGGGACGCGACCGAAAGACTTCATCCGCCACCTGGCACAGCAGGCGCACGAGATCGACATTCGCCATTTCTGCGCCACCGCCAATGTTGTAGACCTCACCCGCGCGCCCTGCGACCAGAATTTGCTCTATGCCGCGACAGTGATCACTGACGTGCAGCCAGTCGCGCACGTTGCGACCATCGCCGTAGATTGGTAGCGGCTTGCCGTGAAGAATGTTGATGATCATCAGCGGGATGAGCTTTTCGGGAAAATGAAACGGGCCGTAGTTGTTGGAGCAGTTGCTGGTCGTGGTCACTAGAGCGTAGGTATGATGGTAGGCGCGTACGAGATGGTCCGAAGCCGCCTTGCTCGCCGAATAGGGCGAGTTCGGCGCATAGGCCGTGCGCTCGCTGAACGCAGGTTCGTCCGGGCCGAGTGAACCGTAGACCTCGTCCGTGGACACGTGGTGGAAGCGGTGCGCCGGCACACTGTCTTCCTCGAGCCATACCTGCCGGGCCGCCTTCAGCAGCGCGTGTGTTCCAACGACGTTCGTCTCGATGAAGGCGTCTGGAGCGTGAATGGATCGATCGACGTGCGATTCCGCCGCGAAGTGCACGATGGTGTCGAGGCGCTCCTCGCGCAGCAGCCGCTGCACCAGCGCTCCGTCGCAAATATTGCCGTGTACGAAGCGCATCTCGGGACGCGCTTTCACCGGCTCGAGGTTGGCGAGGTTTCCGGCATAGGTGAGTGCATCGAGGACTACCACGCGATCGCCCGGATGTTCATGCATCCAGTACTGCACGAAGTTGCTGCCGATGAAGCCCGCGCCACCGGTCACGAGCAGCCTAGACATGGGAGATCTCCGCCAGCACCATTCGCAGCCGCTTGCGCCAGTGCATTGGAACCAAGCCCCGGGCGATCAATGTCTGTTTGTCGAGCACGCTGAAAGCAGGGCGACGCGCCGGCGTCCGGTACTCCGCTGTGGTGATCGGAACGACGCTGACCCCTTCTGGCAGCAGCCCGCGCGCCACGCCTTCCTCCGCAATGGCGACCGCAAAGTCGTACCAGCTCGCCACACCAGCATCGGTCCAGTGGTGAATGCCCCCGAGCGCTGGCACGTCCGTAAGCTTCCAGAGCGTGTCGGCCAGCGAGATCGCCGAGGTGGGCGTACCGACTTGGTCGGCCACCACGCGCGCGCTGCCACTCCCGCGCAGCACAGCCAGCATGGTCCGTAGGAAATTGCGCCCCTCGGCCGCATACACCCAAGCCGTGCGCAGGATGAGCGCGCCATTGGGTAGCAGCTCGAGCACCGACCGCTCGCCCGCCCGCTTCGTGGTACCGTATACGTTGAGCGGGCGCGTAGCGGCATCCGGGCCGTACGGCACGGATGCGCCCCCGTCGAACACGAAGTCGGTCGACAGATGCACGAGCCTGGCGCCAAGCCCACGCGCGGCTACGGCCAGATGGCGCGGTCCCTCGGCATTGATCCGGTGCGCGAGCCCCGGCTCCGACTCGGCGCGATCCACCGCTGTGTAGGCGGCCGCATTGATGATTACGTCCGGAGCGCAATCCCGCACCGCCTGTTCCACTGCCCCCGGATCGCCGATATCGAGCCGCGCATGCGTATAGGCGGTGATGGTCGCATGTGCAGGCGCACACGCGAGAAGAGATCGGCCGACCTGACCACCCGCGCCGGTGATCAACACCTTCACGGAAAGTACTCCGCGTCGCGAAACCACGGGGCAGCCGCGTCCTTCTGCGAGAGTATGGGGACGGTGCCATCCGGTAGCGGCCATCGTATCCCGAGTTGCGGATCGTCCCAGCGAATCGCACGCTCGTGTTGCGGCGCGTAAAAGTCGGTGCAGCGATACAGAAAATCCGCCGACTCGCTGAGCACCAGAAAGCCATGCGCAAAGCCTTCCGGCACCCACAGCAGGTGATGATTCTCTTCCGAGAGCGTAACCCCCACCCACCGCCCGAACGTGGGCGAGCTACGCCTGATGTCCACCGCCACGTCGAAGACGCTGCCGCGCGTCACGCGCACGAGTTTTCCCTGGGTCTGCTCGATCTGGTAATGCAGCCCGCGCAGGATGTGCCGTCCGGAGCGACTGTGATTGTCCTGTACGAACTTCATGCCGAGACCGGCCCCGGCGAATGTGGTCTCCGCCCACGACTCGAGGAAGAACCCCCGCTCGTCCCCGAAGACTCTCGGCCGAATCAGCACGACATCGGGAATCGACGTGGGCTCGAATTCCATGGTCATCGCCGCCGCTTCAGGCCTTGCCGCCGACGATCTCGAGCAGATACGCGCCATAGCTGGTCTTGCTCAGGGGTCGCGCGAGCTGCTCGAGCTGTTCAGCGCTTATGTATCCGAAGCGAAAGGCGATCTCCTCCGGGCAGCAGACCTTGAGGCCCTGACGGCTCTCGAGTGCCTCGATGAACATGGCGGCCTGCAGCAGCGACTCGTGAGTGCCGGTGTCGAGCCACGCAACGCCGCGCCCGAGCAGCTCGACCTGCAATGCGCCACGTTGCAGATAGGCGCGATTCACATCCGTGATCTCGAGTTCACCGCGCGATGAGGGCTCGAGCCCGGCCGCGATGTCGAGCACCTGATTATCGTAGAAATACAACCCCGTAACCGCGTAATGCGAGCGGGGCCGAGTGGGCTTTTCTTCGATGTCGAGCGCCCTTCCCTGTTCATCGAGCTGTATCACGCCGTAGCGTTCCGGATCGCGCACCCGATAAGCAAATACCGTGGCGCCAGCCCCACGCTCTGCAGCACGGCGCAGCTGCTCAGGCAGACCGTGCCCGTAGAAGATGTTGTCCCCGAGGACGAGCGCTACGCGATCCGTATTGACGAAAGCTCTGCCGAGTACGAAGGCCTGCGCGAGGCCTTCGGGTCGGGGCTGCACCAGATAGTGCAGCTCGATTCCCCAGCGCCGTCCGTCGCCGAGCAGCCGCTCGTAGAGCGGCAGATCCGTCGGCGTGGAGATCAGCAGGATCTCACGAATGCCGGCGAGCATCAGCGTCGCCAGCGGGTAGTACACCATCGGCTTGTCGTACACCGGCAGCAGCTGCTTGCTCACACCGAGAGTCACCGGATGCAGCCGCGTGCCGCTGCCGCCGGCGAGAATGATTCCCTTGAGGCTCATACGCCGACCGCGTGAATGGCTGCAGCCCCGATGGCCAGGTTGTACAGGATCGTCGTGATGGCCTGCCATTCTGGAAGCGCCGGCAGCTTCTCGGTGTTCATGGGCACGACGATCGTGTCTCCCGGCCGCACCCGCACGCTGTCCGAGCCCGCACGGAAGAAGTGTCCCGGGCGTGAGGAGACGACGCTGCCATTAGCCCGTACGATGTAGATCTTGCCGGGATCGGCATGACTGGTGAAGCCGCCGCTCATCTGAATGTAGTCGTCGCGGGTAAGCTGCGCGTGATAGAGGTGTGAGGTGGTACTCTGCACTTCTCCGATCACGGTCACCTCCTGCTCGAAGCGCGGCACCAGCAACTGATCTCCGTTTCGCAGCACTACATCGTCCGCGGAGCCGATCGAGCCATCGAGCAGACGTGGCAGATCGATGACCAATCTCCCCACGGCAACCGTCGAGCGCAGCTGCGAGAGCAGGCTCTGTCCAACTGCCAGAGCGCTGGCGCCGCTTGCGCCGCCACCGCCATTACCCGCAATGGCGCTTGCCGCCGTTGCCTCGAGCGCCATGGCCGTGATGTCGGCTTGCGTGCGCTGCGCCAGCATGTCGAGCTCGAGCTGCTCGCGCTGCTTCAGCTCGACTCGCAGGAATACCGCTCCTTCCGGAAACGCATACATCGTGAGGCCGCCCGCACGCTGCAGCACGGAGCGCAGTGTCTCGCCCTGGCGAATGGCATAAACGCCGGGGAAACGCACCTGACCTCGCAGCGTAACCTGCTCCTGGTCGCCCCACAGGGAGAGCTCTTTGACTGACAGACTATCGAAGGCTTTGAGCTCGATGTTGGCGCTCGGATCTCCGCGCATCACGGCCGCGAGATCGACGCGGATCAATTCGGTCTCGCGCTCGACACCATTCGAGACCGTGTAGCGCGCGAGCTCCGCGTGCCCACCGTACGCCGACTCCGCCAGGCTGCCGCCCGCGCGGATGAGATCGCTAATGTGCATGTGTGGCTCGAGCGGATACTGCCCGGGCACTTTGACCCGCCCATCCACGCGCACCACCTGCGCCGGCTCGCCGAACTGCGACTCCGCCTGCAGTTCGGTCAGCAGCGGCTGAATGATGCGATCGCGTCCGGACTGCATATCGAAAATGGTGATCCGATCGCGCGGCGACAGCGCCACGTCCGCAGCGCTACCCGGCGAGGCGAGCGCCGCGGCAAGATCGGCGGAAAAGGCGATCACGTGTCGATCGGGAGGCAGCTCGCGGCGGATCAGCACGTAGTGCAGATCCGCATCGGGACGGAGCTCATCGACCGAGTGGATGACATTGCTGAGGCGCAGCCCCACGCGGTACGCCACCGTCTGAGGCCTATAGAGGTGCCCTTGCAGAACCACCCCCGAATCGAGCGTCGGCAGCACGCGAGTCACCAGCAGGGAATCCCCATTACGCAATTCGAGCGTGTGTGCCTCGGGCGCCGAGAGATCGGTGCGCAGCACGATGCGCTGCTGCCGCGCGTCGATCCGCGCGAGCATGGCCACGGGCTCGGCCTCAGGAGTGAGGCCGCCTGCGAGCTGCACCAGGTCTGCCACGCTCGACTCATTCTTGATCTCGTAGATGGCGGGCCGGTGCACCTCGCCATCAATGCTCACCGTACGTCCCACGGGCGGGATAAAGATGGCATCCCCGGGGAGCAGGCGTGCATCGTCGCTGGTATCGCCGCGGATCAACAGATCGTAGAGGTCGAGGCGCCTGACGATCTGACCCTGACGCTTGAGTTCAATGTTCCGCAGTGAGCCGATCCGCTTGATCCCGCCTGCCGCATAGAGCGCGGAGGTGATCGTCGCCAAGCCGCTCACGGTGTAAGTCCCCGCGGCTTGCGCCTCTCCCAGCACGAACACCCGTATCGCGCGCGTGGTCCCCATCGTTACGTTGGCCTTGACGCCAATCATCTGCCGCGCCACCCGGCTCTCGAGGCCGTCCTTGACGGCCGCAAAGCGCTGCCCTGCGACACTGATCGGTCCGAGCTCGGGAAAGCTCACGGTGCCGTCGCGCTGCACGGTGAGTGTGAAGTTGCTGTTGCGACTGCCGTAGAGCTCCACTTCGAGCACGTCGCCGGGCCCCATCACGTAGTCGACGGGTACCGGGACGTTGGTGACAGGCGCGAACGTCGACGGAGTGCCCTGGAACAGGTCGTACCCAAAGGGCTTCAGCCCCTCTATGCCGGACTTGTTGAGGGGCAGCTTGGTCACGCGAAAGAACAGCCCGTGCAGTGTTGGATCGACCTGCAGGCGCAACGTCGCCTGTGCCTCTGTGAGACCGCCTAAGGGTATGGGCGGAAAGCCGGGCAGGATCAGCACCCCCTCGCGGCTCAACTGATAGGGGTTGCGCGAGCGAATGAGCGCGGCAAGCTGTGCCAGATGCTGCTTGTCAGGAGGCGTGAGCAAATCCGGTGGCCCTGCCTCCCAGCCTTGGGGCAGCGTCGGCTGCTGCCCCGCCTGCAGCGTCGGGGTGGCCGACTGCTCGCCGGTGCCTGCGCCCTGCGAACCGCCGCTGCTCTGCGAGAGCGCCTGCTGGGCCATCTGGGCGGCAGCGAGCTGCGTGCCTTGAGCGCCGTTTTGCTGCTGCAGGTACTGCTGCTGCAGCTGCTGCAGCTGCGGCGAGGCGATCTGGCTGCCCTGCGTCTGCAGGCCGCCGCCGGCCAACGAAAGCGACTGCGGGGCGACGAGGGAGGTGCCCGCGATCAGTGAGTCGTACAAGGCCTCGGCAGTGTCGCTGGGGCGCGGCTGCAGTGGCTGCAGATCGACTTCGATGACGACGGAGTCCTGCGGTTGCAGCACCGGCAAGCGCGCCTCGAGCTTCTCCCGCTGCTCGCGCTGCAGGCGCTGACGCTGCATCTCGAGTTCCTGCATGGTCTCGGCATTCTGCCCCTGCGCGGACGGTTGATTGAAGCCAGTGCTGCTGCTGCCGGAGACACCGAGCTGCTGCAGAATCTGCTGCTGCTGATCCGACCCCATGGAGCGAAACACCGACATGACGTCGGGGGAGTTGCTGAGCTGCGCGTAGGTGAGGCTGACGGGCAACACCAAGAACAGCAGCGTGCGCAGCGACGCCCGCAGGATGCGTGGCCGCACGCACGCTGGCGTGCCGGCGCGTATGCGCATGAGGCGAAAGAAGTTACTCACAGAGATTGGCTCACAGGGGTCTGCTCCAGCTGATGTAGCCGAACGCGCGGCCGTCGCCGATCGCCTCCGGTGGGTTTTGGCGCTCGGCGCCGAGCTGCACGGCGAGTGTTCCGCCGAACAGCGCCCGGCGATACTGCACTTGCACCGAATCATAAAGGCTGCCGCCGGTCGGGCTCACGGGATCGTAAGCCAGAAGCACGTTGCCGCGATCGAAGTGTCCGCTCTGCAGCTTCAACTGCCATTCATCTCCCGCCGAGCGCTCCCAGCGCAGGCCGACGGTGCGCAGGATCGCGTCCATGTCGGCGGTGTCTCCGATATTCAGGTCCCGGTAGCGATAGCCGGCGAAGAACACGGTGTTGTAATACGCGCAATCAAACTGCGGCCCGGGAGCCGTGCTGCCGATGCCGATACCGCCCACGCCGCTGCGACCGGCCCCGCAGGTGGAATCGGTGTACTCCACGAAGCCGCGCAGCGTGTCGCCGTTGCCCAGACCGACCCAGCTATCCAGGCCGTATTGTTTCATGAGGCGCGCCGGCAGGCGGTTTATCTCATCGTTGCCGATTGCCTGGTAATAGAAGGCGAGGGGTAGCTCGCGAAACGGGTCCGAGACGCGAAATTCGTAGCCCGCCTGAGCGTGGCCCGGCTTGTCGATGTTGCCGGAGTACTGCGTGGTATCGTTGCCGATCAGCGTGTTGCGCCATACCGTCAGATTGCAAGGGCGACCGGAGCCGCAGAACTGCGTGGTGCGCGAGCCCGCGATCTCCAGCCAATAGGTCGGCTTGAAGGAGAGGCGGTTGCCGAAGAAGAGCGCATCGCGCACATCGGGCCGGTTCTGCTCCTCCTCGCCCACGAAGACGATGAGCCGCCACGGGCCGAACCAGCGCAGCACCGGAAAATCGAAGGGCTCGGAGGTGGCGCGCTCGAGCTCTGCGACCGGGATCGGGCGGGCATTGTTCGACAGAATGAGGCTCGTCTCATCGCCGGGTCCCCACCACTTGTCGAGCGTGTTGAGACTCAAGAGCCAATTCCCGAGACGCGTCGTGAGATTCGAACCGTCGAGCCGCACGGGCTGGTGATCGGCGGGCGAGAAGCTGTAATCGAGCGTGAGCTCCGCCGCCCAGCGATAGCCGTAGGCGCTGGTGCTCACATAAGCGCCGCCGTCATCGCGCGCGAGAGTATCGAAGTCGCGCAGCAGACCGGACTTGCCGCCCGCGATGCCCGCCTCGCTCGGTCGAAAGTGATTGCGATTGCTCGGTGCCAGGCGCTCCTCGATGCGTGCATAGGCATCTTTCTGCGCCTGAGTGCGCAGGCGCGTGGGATCGAGCCGCTGCATCACCCGATCGATGTCCGCCAGAGGCACCGGCCAGTCGTTGAGCGGCAGGTTGATGAGACCGGCATCATCGAGCAGCATCAGGTCCGAGCGCAGCTCGCCCTCGCCGACCTGCGCCCACACCTGGCTTGCCGCATGCACAGGCGCGCTGCAGCAGATGAGCGCGAGCAGCAGACAGGCCCGCAGCGCAACGGCGCCCGCCGGCCGCCATGGAGCGGCCGGCTGCTCAGCGCGCATAGAACTCGCCGATGCTGTCGACAACGTACTGCAGCTGCTCCTCACTGAGCTCCGGGTAGATGGGCAGCGCGAGTGTCTGCAGTGCCGCACGCTCGGCTTCCGGGAAGGCACCGATGCGCTCACCCAGGTACGAAAAGCATTGCTGCAGATGCAGCGGCACCGGATAGTAGATCTCGGTTCCGACCGAGCCGCTCGCGAGATGTTCCCGCAGGCGGTCGCGATCGCGCGCGCGAATCACGTACTGGTTGTAGATGTGGCGCGCGCCGCGCGCCGCTGGCACCGGCGTACACACATGCTCGGAGCCGATCTGCGCTGCGAGAGCGCGCGTGTAGAACGCCGCGTTGCGCGCCCGGGCGGCGCTCCAATCATCGAGGTGCGGCAGCTTGACATTGAGCACGGCTGCCTGCAGCTCATCGAGCCGGAAGTTGCCGCCAATGAGCGCGTGGTAGTACTTGGGCTTGCCACCGTGCACCCGCAGCACCTCGAGCCGCTCGGCGAGCGCCGGGTCGTTGGTCACGCACAGCCCGGCATCGCCGAAGGCGCCGAGGTTCTTCGTGGGAAAGAACGACAGGCAGCCGATGTCACCGAGGCTGCCGGCACGGCGGCCGTTCGCATCGTGCGCACCGATCGCCTGTGCGGCGTCCTCGACGACGCGCAGGCCATAGGCGCGCGCGAGCTCGAGCAGCGGGGGCATGTCGGCGAGCTGTCCATAAAGATGCACCGGCATCAGCGCCTTGACGCGCCCGCCGGTGCGGCGATTGATACAGTGCTCGCCGCGGCGTTCGCACTCGGACTCGAGAAAGGCTCGCACCTTGGCGGCGGACAGATTGAACGTATCGGGCTCGATGTCGCAGAACACCGGCCGGGCGCCGGCGCGGGCGATCGTGCCCGCGGTGGCAAAGAAAGTGTAAGGGCTTGTAACCACCTCATCGCCCGGACCGATCTCGAGCGCCATGAGCGCGACAAGCAGGGCATCGGTGCCCGAGGAGACGCCGATCCCATGGCGGCACTGGCAGTACTCGGCGATGCGCCGTTCGAGCTCCTTGACCGCCGGACCCAGAATGAATGCCTGGCTGGCGCACACCTTCTCGAGCGCGGCCAGCAGCTCCGAGCGCAGCGCCTGGTACTGCGGCTTGAGATCGAGCAAGGGCACCTGCAGGCGTAGCCGCGGCGAGTCAGCGTGGGACATCGGCATCCTATCGTGTGGCAGGAGGCGAAATTCTACGGGGCCCGCGGTGTGTTTTGCACATACCCGTAGAACTCGCAGAACCACTCGACGAAGCGGCGCACGCCGACTTCGACCGGGGTCACGGGGCGGTAGCCCACGGCGGCGCGCAGATCTTCGATGTCGGCGCAGGTATCGGGAACGTCGCCCGCCTGCATGGGGAGCAGATTCTTGCGCGCCTTGCGCCCCAGGCACTCCTCGATGATCTCGATATAGCGCATCAGCGGCACCGGCGCGTGGTTACCCACGTTATAGAGGCGAAAGGGGGCGCGGCTGCTCGCCGGATCGGGATCATCCCCGCTCCAGGTGTCATCGGGACGCGCCGGGTGATCGAGCACGCGCAGCAGTGCCTCGACCACATCGTCCACGTAGGTGAAATCGCGTCGATGCTGTCCGTAATTGAAGACATCGATAGGCTCGCCCTCGAGAATGTTGCGCGTGAAGCGAAACAACGCCATATCGGGGCGACCCCAGGGCCCGTAGACCGTGAACAGACGCAGCCCGGTCGCGGGGATCGCAAACAGCGCGGCGTAATTGTGCGCCATGAGCTCGCACGCACGCTTGCTGGCCGCATACAGCGAGAGCGGATGATCGGCTGGGCGATGCACCGAGAAGGGCAGGCGCGTGTTGGCACCGTACACGGAGCTCGTCGACGCGAACACCAGATGCTGCACGCCGTGATGCCGGCAACCCTCGAGCACGTTCAGGGTACCGGTGATGTTGCTACGCACGTAGGCGTGCGGCTCCGCCAGCGAGTGGCGCACGCCGGCCTGGGCGGCCAGATGCACGACGTTATCGAAGCGCTCGTGCGCGAACAGCTGAGCAAGCGCGCTGTCGTCGGCGATGTCCAGCGGCAAAAAGCGAAAGCGCGGCTGCGACTGAAGCCGCGCCAGCCGCGCACGTTTCAACGCCACGTCGTAGTAGGGATCCAGATTGTCCAGCCCGAGGACCTGCGCCTCGCGCGCCAGCAGCGCACGGGCGGTATGAAAGCCGATGAAGCCGGCGGCACCGGTGACCAGGGTTTTCACGCGTGTGGATCGGCCGGGGCGCCTAGGCGCTCGCCGTGCTCACGGCGGCAAGCGCGATGGGCACGAGCACGTCCGGCGGGGGCGCCGCGGGCTCCTCGGGAGTCGCCTGCACCACCGTCAAGGCAGTCTCGAGCGCACGCCACAGGCAGCGTCCGGCGGCTGCCTTGCGCGTGATGAGGTCGAGGAAGGCCTCGTGCGCATAACGCTCCTCCTCGCTCGCGTACACGATGCGCAGCGGCGCGACCGGCCGCACCAGCGCACGCAAGGCGGTGGGGTCGCTCGCGAGGGCACTCGCAAGGGCCTGTTGCCCGAGGGCCAGATTGCCCTGGCCGCCCGTCATGGCGAGGTACACCTCCGCGAGCAGCTGCGCATCGAGTAGCGCGCCATGCAGCTCGCGGCGCGAGTTATCGACGTTGTAGCGCTTGCACAAGGCATCGAGGCTGTTGCGCTGCCCGGGATGCATCTCGCGCGCCAGGGCGAGCGAGTCGAGCACCTGACACAGCGACGCTACGGTGCGCAGCTCGCCCGGCACGCGACCGAGCTCGGCATCGAGAAAGGCCACGTCGAATGCCGCGTTGTGGATCACGAGCTCCGCACCGCCAATGAAATCGAGCAACTCCTCGGCAATCTCCGCAAAGCGTGGCTCGCGCTCGAGCTCGGCCCGGGAAATGCCATGTACGGCAAGCGCACCCTCATCGATGTCGCGCTCGGGATTGAGGTAGCGGTGGAAGCGCCGCCCGGTGACACGGCGGTTGACGAGCTCGACGCAGCCGATTTCGATGATCCGGTGATCCAGCCCCGGCTCGAGGCCGGTCGTTTCGGTATCGAGGACGATTTGACGCATGCGCGGGTGGATTCTACCCAAGCCTCGCTCGGTTTACGCGAGCTCGGCACCGGTGCGCTGCCGCTCGGGCGGGCCTCAGGGCCGCGGCCGCCCCGCCAGCATCATATCGATGGCCTCATTCGCCAGGCGATCGACGCGCTCGTTGCCCGGAACTCCAGAGTGACCGCGCACCCAGTGCCATTCGATCGGGCGTGTGGCGGCGAGCGCGGCGAGCTGTTCCCACAAGTCCTGATTCTTCACGGGCTTGCGGTCGGCGGTGCGCCAGCCTCGGGCCTTCCAGGCGGCGAGCCATTCGGTGATGCCGCGACGCACGTACTCCGAGTCGGTGTAGAGGCGCACGGGAATCGGACGCTTGAGTGCCTCGAGCGCGCTGATCACCGCGGTGAGCTCCATGCGATTGTTCGTGGTGTGCAGCTCGGCTCCCGAGAGCTCCTTCTCCGCGCCCTCGAACGACAAGAGTGCCGCCCAGCCGCCTGGCCCGGGATTACCGCGACACGCACCGTCGGTGTAGATCTCGACGGAACTCAAGAGGGCTGGCGCGTGGTGGGCTTCACCAGCCCGCCGAGCACCGCTGGCTTCTCACGGAAGCGCGGTCGGATGGGGGTGAGTGTGAAGACACGCTTGCGGGCCTTGAGAAGATACGCGCCCGCCGGGAGCGGATTGAAGAGCGAGCGACGCAGCATCCGCTCGTTGCCCTGGCCTGGCTC
>DATJSR010000119.1:0-6593 GCA_035504015.1 Steroidobacteraceae bacterium | reverse complement strand
CACGTCTTCTTCGAGCTCGAGCTAAGCAGCCGATCGGCTGGCTTATTCGGGCCTCAGGAGGCCATCAAGGGGCCCGGACCGGCGTACAGCCGCCTGTCCGGGCCTTTTGCTTTCGTACGGGTGGTGCCGCCCGAACGGCGGGGAAAGGACGCTGGTGACCGTTAGCCTGCGTGATGCACGAAGCTCGGAGGCAGAGCGGCTGTGGATCGAGGGTGTCTATCGTGACTACCTCGATGACCTCGCTCCGCTCAATACCGGCATCTTTCCGGTGCTCGGGGAGGTGGGCCATCGCGAGCCGGATCAGATCGCACGCTGGTTCGCAGATGCCAACGCGGTGCCCCTCGTGATCGTGAGCGGCGCCGAGCGCGTGGGATTTGCGATGGTGGCGCGGGTTTCAGGAGCTGACGCGGGCCCGCGCCTCGACTATCGCATGGCCGAGTTCTTCATCGCCCGACCGCATCGGGGTCTCGGGCTCGGACGCGGCGCGGTGCAGTTGATCCTCGACCGCTTCTCCGGGCGCTGGGAGATCATCGAGTACATGCGCAACCCCGGAGCCGTCAATTTCTGGCGTCGCGTGGTCGGCGGCTACACGCGCGGGCACTACCAGGAACGCGTGGTCAACGGGGAGGTGCGCCAGGTATTTCAGTCGGGGCTGCGGGGCGCCCCACCTGCGGGGCGGTGATGCTTGACGGTGCGCCCCGCGGGGCAGGCTCCGCAGGCGCTCGCCGCATCGGCCAGGGCATTGCGGTGCCAGCGCGCGAGCCAGCCCGTGCCCGCGGCCTGCCCGGGCCATGCACGCTCGAGCAGCGCGAGGCGCCGGCGCGCAGGCAGCAGGCGCCACGTGGCGTACAGCGCGCTCGCGAGCACCAGCAGCCCGGTGAGCACTGCCTGCAGCATCAGCCCCTGCCTGCGCCACCGAGCGCGAGCGCCACGTGATAGGTGACAAAGGCGGCCGCATAGGCGAGCGCGAACAGATACGCGAGCATCGCAAGCGGGTACCGCCAGGAGTTGGTCTCGCGCTTGACCACGGCTAGCGTCGACAGGCACTGCGGCGCAAACACATACCACGCCAGCAGCGCAAAGCCGGTCGCGAGTGACCAGCTGTGTGCGATCACCGGTGTGAGCGCGCCGGCGATCCGGTCGCTGGTGCCGCTCATTGCATACACCGTGCCGAGCGCGCCGACCGCCACCTCCCGCGCCGCCATGCCCGGCACGATGGCGACGGAGATCTGCCAGTTGAAGCCGATGGGCGCGAACAGCACCTCGAGTGCGCGGCCGATCATCCCCGCGAAGCTGTATTGAATGGCCGGTCCGCTCGCCCCGGGCGGGGGTGCGGGATAGCTGGCGAGGAACCACAACACCACCATCAAGGCCAGCAGGATCGTGCCCACGCGGGACAGGAAGATGCGCATCCGCTCCCACAGCCCGATCACGAGATTGCGCAGGTTCGGCCACTTGTACTCGGGCAGCTCGAGCAGCAGCGGATGATAGTCGCTGCGCATGATCGTGCGCTTCAGCACGAAGGCCACCGACATGGCACCCAGCACGCCGGCGAGATAGAGCGCGAAGAGCACCGCGCCCTGCAGATTGAAGGGCCCGATGGCGCGGCGCGGGATGAAGGCGGCGATCAGCAGCGCGTACACCGGCAGCCGCGCAGAGCACGTCATGAGCGGCGCGATCATGATGGTCGCGAGCCGATCGCGCGCGGACGGGATGGTGCGGGTCGCCATGATGCCGGGAATGGCGCACGCGAAGCTCGACAGCAGCGGGATGAAGGAGCGTCCCGAGAGCCCGACGCTGCCCATCAGGCGATCGAGGAGAAACGCCGCGCGCGGCAGATAGCCGGAGTCCTCGAGCGCGAGGATGAAGGCGAACAGAATGAGGATCTGCGGCAGAAACACCAGCACGCTGCCCGCGCCGGCGAGCACGCCATCGATGAGCACGTGACGCAGCGGGCCATCGCTCATCAGGCTCTGCAGGCTCGCGCCCAGTGAGGCAACGCCCGACTGGATCGCATCCATCGGTAACTTGGCCCAGCTGAAGACCGCCTGGAACATCAGAAAGAGCACCACCGCGAGCAGCAGCGGGCCGGACACCGGGTGCAGCACCAGCGCATCGAGCCGCGCGAGCAGCGCGAGGCGCGCGGGCACGCGATAGCCGATGTCGCCGAGGATACGGCGCACCTCGCGCTGCGTGGCCTCGATGTCGGCAGCGCTCGCCGCGGGCGCCTGCAGGGTGGCGGGGACAGTGTCGGGCAGCGCACGCCAGGCATCGATGGCCTCGATGAGCGCACGCTCGCCGCCGACGCGCACGGCCACCGTCTCCACCACGGGCAGAGCGATGGCCCGGGAGAGCGCGGCGCCGTCGAGCTGATAGCCGCGCTCGCGGGCGAGGTCGCTCATGTTGAGCGCGACCAGCATCGGGCGGCCGAGGCGCTTCAGCTCGAGCACCAGGCGCAGATTCAAGCGCAGATTGGTGGCGTCGACCACGCACACGAGCAGATCGGGCGCGCGCTCGCTGGCGTGCCGCCCGAGCACCACGTCGCGGGTGATCGCCTCATCGAGCGTCGTCGGCTGCAGGCTGTAGGCACCCGGCAGATCGAGCACGCGATACAGGCGCCCCGAGCTCGGCCCGATGAAGCGCCCCTCCTTGCGCTCGACGGTGACGCCGGGATAGTTGGCGACCTTCTGGCGGCTGCCGGTGAGACGATTGAACAGTGCCGTCTTGCCGCAATTGGGTACCCCGACCAGCGACAAGCTCATCCCGGCCGTGGCGGCTTCGGCGCTCAATTCAGCTCTCCGGGCTCATGGCTCCTCGGCCGTCGTCACCCAAATCTCATCGGCCTCGCGCCGTCGCAGCGCGAGGGTGAGCGAGCCGACGCGCACGACGAAGGGATCGCGCCCGGGGCGCGCCTCGGCGAGCACCTCGATGCGCTCACCGGCGATGAAGCCGAGCTCGAGCAGCCGCCGCTCCAAGGCCCCGAGCGGCTGTCCCGGACTGCTCACGCGCATCACCATCGCAACGCTGCCGACAGGCAGGCTGGACAGCCGCGCGCAGGGTGGCACGGACCGGGCGGCTGTCGCGGCGGCTTGCGCGGCCTGCGCGGCGGGTGCGGCGGGTGCGGTGACGGACAGTGTGGCGGCAGCCATGCGCCCAAGTATGGATGAGAACGGTTCGCATTTGCAATGAGAGCGATGCACACTTTCATGACAGCCGCCCGCACGTGTATCGGGGGCTACTAATGCACTGCAACATGCTGGCGCAGCGGCCTGGCGGTGGGCGGTCGAATCGGCCGCTCAGCGCATCGGCGGGGCGCTCAGGCCGCATCCGCGGGGTAGCCGCCCGGTGTGCGGGCGTTTGCCTGGCGCGCGAGCAGCGGCCGCAGGAAGGCACCCGTGTAAGAGACCGCATCTGCCGCCACTTGCTCGGGAGTCCCCGCGACGACGAGCGTGCCGCCACCCGCGCCACCTTCGGGACCCAGGTCGATGATGAAGTCCGCCGTCTTCACCACGTCGAGGTTGTGCTCGATGACGACGATGGTATTGCCCTCGTCGCGCAGGCGGTGCAGCACGGCGAGCAGCTGCGCGATGTCCGCGAAGTGCAGCCCGGTCGTTGGCTCATCGAGGATGTAGAGCGTGCGCCCCGTGGCGCGCTTGGCAAGCTCGCGCGCGAGCTTGACCCGCTGCGCCTCACCGCCCGAGAGCGTCGTGGCATTCTGTCCGAGGCGCAGGTACGCGAGCCCCACGTCCGTCAGCGTCTGCAGCTTGCCGGCGATCGCAGGGACGTTCTGCAGAAAACGCAGCGCCTCCTCGACCGTCATCTCCAGCACCTCGTGGATGTTGCGGCCGCGATAGCGAATCTCGAGGGTCTCGCGGTTGTAGCGCTGCCCGCGGCACACGTCGCACGGCACGTAGACATCGGGGAGAAAGTGCATCTCCACCCGGATCAGGCCATCGCCCTGGCAGGCCTCGCAGCGTCCGCCCTTGACGTTGAAGCTGAAGCGTCCCGCATCGTAGCCGCGAGCGCGTGCCTCCGGCACCGAGGCGAACAGCTCACGCAACGGTGAGAACAGGCCCGTATAGGTGGCCGGGTTCGAGCGCGGCGTGCGTCCGATCGGCGTCTGATCGATGTCGATGACCCGATCGAGCTGCTCGAGGCCGTCGATGTGCGCGACGGGCGCTGCCGCGATCGGCGTGCCGTTGACCCGCGCCGCCGCGTGCGCGAACAGCGTATCGATCACCAGCGTCGACTTGCCCGAGCCCGACACCCCCGTGACGCACGTGAAGAGTCCGACGGGGATGGCGACCGTGAGGTTGCGCAGATTGTGGCCGCTGGCGCCGGCGATGTGGATCAGGCGCTGCGGATCGCGCGGCACGCGCTGCCTGGGCACTGCGATGGCGCGCCGTCCGCTCAGATACTGGCCGGTGAGCGAGCTCGGATGTGCAGCGATCTCGCTGGGCGTGCCGGCGGCCACCACCTCACCGCCGTGTGCGCCGGCGCCTGGTCCCAGGTCGACCACGTAGTCGGCGCTGCGGATCGCCTCCTCGTCGTGCTCGACGACGATGACGCTGTTGCCGAGGTCGCGCAGCGCGGCCAGTGTGGCGAGCAACTGGCGGTTGTCCCTCTGATGCAGCCCGATCGAGGGCTCATCGAGGATGTACATGACGCCGGTGAGGCCCGAGCCGACCTGGCTCGCGAGCCGGATGCGCTGCGCCTCGCCGCCCGAGAGTGTCTCGGCGCTGCGATCGAGGGTGAGATAGTGCAGGCCGACATCGGCGAGAAAGCGCAGCCGATCGGTCACGTCCTTGATGATCTTCGCCGCCACCTCGCCGCGCCAGCCCGCAAGGCGCAGGGTGCCGAAGAACTCGAGCGCCCGAGCGACGCTGAAATGCGCCACCTGCGGCAATGAGTGCTCGGCCACGAACACGAAGCGTGCGGCGCGGTTGAGCCGCGCGCCGTCGCAGCCGGGGCAGAGGCGCACACCGAGGTACTTGGCGAGCTCCTCGCGCACGGGAGGCGACTGCGTCTCGCGGTAGCGTCGCTCGAGATTGGGGAGGATGCCCTCGAAGGGCTCGCGGCGCCTGCGGACCTTGCCTCGAGCATCCGACTCGCGAAACTCGATCACCTCCGGCCCGCTGCCATGCAGGATGGTGTCCTGGATGCGCTTCGGCAGCTCGCTCCAGGGCGTCTCCGGGTCGAAGCGATAGTGGCGCGCCAGGGCCTGAATGAGCTGAAAGAAGTGCGCGTTGCGCCGGTCCCAGCCGCGGATGGCACCGCTCGCGAGGGAGAGGGAGGGATCGACGACGACACGCTGCGGATCGAAGTACGGCTGCGTGCCGAGGCCGCCACAGTCCGGACAGGCCCCGGAGGGGTTGTTGAAGGAGAACAGCTTCGGCTCGAGGGGCGGCACGCTGTAGCCGCACACGGGACAGGCATGGCGCGAGGAGAACACCAGCTCCTCGGGGCTCGCGGCTCGCGACTCGCCCTGCAGCAGGCTCAGCCGCGCGGTTCCGCCGCTGAGCCGCAGCGCCGTCTCGAGCGATTCCGCAAACCGCGAGGCGCTTTCCGCCTTCACACGCAGCCGATCGACCACCACATCGATCGAATGCTTGCGTCTGGCATCGAGCGCCGGCAGCGCGTCGAGCTCATGGATGTGTCCGTCGATGCGCACGCGTACGAAGCCCTGGCTCGCAAGGTCGCCGAGGATCTGCGCGTGCTCGCCCTTGCGCTCGCTCACCAGCGGGGCGAGCAGCATGACGGGGCTGCCCTCGGGCAGGCGCAGGATCTGATCGACCATCTGGCTGACGGTCTGGGCGCTGAGATCGATGCCGTGATCGGGGCAGCGCGGGGTGCCCGCGCGGGCGTACAGCAGGCGCAAATAATCGTAGATTTCGGTGACCGTGCCGACCGTCGAGCGCGGGTTGTGCGAGGTGGCCTTCTGCTCGATCGCGATCGCCGGGGAGAGTCCCTCGATGGCATCCACATCGGGCTTGTCCATCATGGACAGGAACTGCCGCGCATACGCCGACAGCGACTCGACGTAGCGGCGCTGACCCTCGGCGTAGAGGGTGTCGAACGCGAGCGAGGACTTGCCCGATCCGGAAAGTCCGGTGAGCACGACCAGTCGATCGCGCGGCAGATCGAGGTCGAGGTTCTTGAGATTGTGGGTACGCGCCCCGCGGATGCGGATCGATGGCATGGGCGCCATCCTAAAACGCGCGCAACGGCGGCGGAATGCGAGTCGCGCCTGCGGCGCCCAGTCCCTTACAATGCTCGCCCAACGCTTGCGGAAGGACAGCGCCCATGGCTCGCGGAGTAAACAAAGTCATCCTCATCGGCAATCTGGGCGCGGATCCCGAGACGCGCGCGATGCCCTCGGGCACGAGCGTAGCGAACCTGCGCATCGCCACCAGCGAAAGCTGGAAGGACCGTCAGTCGGGTGAGCAACAGGAGCGCACCGAGTGGCACCGCGTCGCCCTCTTCGGGCGCCTCGCGGAAGTCGCCAGCGAGTACCTGCGCAAGGGCTCGCAGGTCTATATTGAGGGCAGCCTGCGCACACGCAAGTGGCAGGACAAGCAGGGCAACGAGCGCTA
>DATJSR010000118.1:0-18244 GCA_035504015.1 Steroidobacteraceae bacterium | reverse complement strand
CTGCGCAGCTCGCAGACGAGCGTGCCCCAGGTGCCGGAGGCCTCGCGCCTGGCAAAGCCGGTCATGCTCGCAATCATGCCAAGTGCCGTCGGGGGTGATATAAAAGCGCGGCGCAGTGTAGCAGAAGCCCGAGGATCCTCTTTGCAGGTCGAATTCGCAGACTTGAGCTTGCTCGGCAGCCGCGAGGACAACCAGGATCGCGTGGCCGTCGCCGTGGGAGAGCAGGCGGCGCTGCTCGTCGTCGTCGACGGCATGGGCGGGCACGCCGAAGGTGCGCGCGCGGCCGAGACCGCACGTCAGGTGCTGCTCGAGACCTTCTGGCAATTGCAGCAGCCGCTGTTTGATCCCCTCGGCTTCTTGCACCTGACGCTCGGGCGCGCGCACGAGGAGATCGTCAAGATCGGCCTGCAGCTGCCGCTCGAGCAGCGCCCGCGCGCCACGTGCGCGGTCTGCATCGTGCAGCAGGATTCGGCCTGGTGGGCTCATGTAGGGGATAGCCGAGTGTACAAGCTGCGCCGCGGCGCCGTCGCCGCGCGCACGCGCGACCACAGCCACGTCGAGCTGCTGCTGCGCGAAGGCCTCATCACCTCCGAGCAGGTGGCGAATCACCCGATGCGCAACTTCGTCGAGTGCTGCCTCGGAGGGGATCCGATCCTGCCCGACATGTCGGTATCCCAGCGCCAGTTGCTCGAGCCCGGCGACGTGCTGCTGCTGTGCACCGACGGCCTCTGGAGCGGCACGCGCGATGAGGAGCTGGCGAGCGTGCTCGCAGCCGCGGAGACACCGCTGCGCGAGCTGCTCTCGGCGCTGTGTCAGTGCTCGGTCGCGAACCTCGGTGCCGCGAGCGACAATACCTCGGCCGCCGCGCTGCGCTGGCGGGGAGCTTAGGCCCATGAGCCGCCGACCGAGCGGCCGCGCGCCCGAGCAGCTGCGGCCGGTGCGCTTCACCCGCGGCTTTGCCAAGCACGCCGAGGGCTCGGTACTGATCGAGGTCGGCGATACGCGTGTGCTTTGCACCGCCAGCATCGAGGACTCGGTGCCGCCGTTCCTGCGCGGCAAGGGTCAGGGATGGATCACGGCCGAGTACGGCATGCTGCCGCGCTCGACCCACACGCGCTCCGCCCGCGAGGCGGCGCGTGGCAAGCAGAGCGGCCGTACACAGGAGATCCAGCGGCTCATCGGGCGCTCGCTGCGCGCCGCGGTCGACTTGCGGGCGCTCGGCGAGCGCACCGTCACGCTCGATTGCGACGTGCTGCAGGCCGATGGCGGCACGCGCACCGCCTCCATCACGGGCGCTTACGTGGCGCTCTCCGAAGCCTGCGAGAAGCTCGCGCGCCGCGGAAGTCTCGCCGTCAGCCCGGTGCACGGTCAGGTGGCCGCAGTGTCCGTGGGTATCGTCGCCGGCACGCCGGTCCTGGATCTCGATTACCAGGAGGACTCCGAGGCGGAGACCGACATGAACGTGGTCATGAACAACGGCGGCGCCTTCGTGGAGATTCAAGGCACGGCCGAAGGTCATGCCTTTCGCCGTCACGAGCTCGATGCTCTGCTCGATCTGGCGGCAAGCGGGCTCGCTCAGCTCTTTGCGCTGCAGGCGCAGACACTCTACGGAGCCGCGGCCTAGAGGCCGTTACCATGCGGGTCGTGCTCGCGAGCAGCAACCCCGGCAAGCTGCGCGAGCTCGGGGCGCTGCTCGCGCCGCTCGGCTGGAAGCTCGTGCCACAGGCTCAGTTGGGGATCAGCCCGGTGGAGGAAACAGGCAGCACATTCCTCGAGAACGCCCTGCTCAAGGCGCGTCACGCCGCCAGTCTGGCGCAGGGCGCCGCGTTGGCCGATGACTCGGGTATCGAGGTGGACGCGCTCGGCGGCCGCCCGGGCGTATGGTCCGCGCGCTACGCGGGCGAGGCTGCAAGTGATGCGCAGAACCTCGATAAGCTGCTCGCGCAAATGCGGGACGTGGCCGCGGCTGGGCGCACCGCACGTTATCGATGCGTCATCGTGTTCCTCGCGGACGCCGCGGCCGAGCCGCTGATAGGCGAAGGCGTCTGGGAAGGGAGTCTGCTGCGCGCGCCGCGAGGCGCGGGCGGGTTCGGCTACGACCCGATCTTCTTGCCGCGCGGCTCGATGCGCAGCGCGGCAGAGATGAGCGCCGGCGAGAAGGATGTTCTCAGCCATCGCGCGCAGGCGCTCGCAGCGCTGCAATTGGGGCTGCGTGCCAGCGTTGCCCGTCCTCACGCCGCGCCATGAGTGCCACGCTAGTGGCGCCGCCGCTTGCGCTGTACGTGCATTTTCCGTGGTGCGTGCGCAAGTGCCCCTACTGCGATTTCAACTCCTACAGCCTGCACGGGCAGCTGCCCGAGGCGAGCTACGTGGAGGCGCTGCTGCGGGATTTGCAGTCCCAGGCCGCCAGCGTCTCCGGACGGCAGCTGGCGAGCGTGTTTCTCGGTGGAGGCACGCCGAGCCTGTTCTCGGCGGAGGCGATCGCGCGCGTGCTCGATGCGGCGCGCACGCTGTGCGGCCTCTCGGCGGATGCCGAAGTCACGCTCGAAGCCAATCCCGGCGCCATCGAGCGGGGGCGCTTCGCGGAATATCGCGCTGCAGGCATCAACCGCGTCTCCCTCGGCGCACAGAGCTTTGCGGCTTCGATGCTCGAGCGGCTCGGGCGAATCCATTCGCCGCAGGAGACCTGCCGCGCGGCCGAGGAACTGCACGCGGCGGGGCTCGAGAATTTCAACCTCGATCTGATGTACGCACTGCCAGGACAGGACTTGCGCGGCGCGCTTGCCGACATAGAGCAGGCGCTGGCGCTCGAGCCTGCGCACGTATCGCATTATCAGCTCACTCTCGAGCCGGGGACGGTGTTCGCGGCGCAGCCGCCGGCGCTGCCCGACGATGACCTTGCCTGGGAGATGCTCGAGCAGTGCGCCGCCCGGCTCGCTGCCGCGGGTTTCGCGCAGTATGAGGTGTCGGCTCATGCGCGCGCCGGTCGTGAGGCCCGTCACAATGTCAACTACTGGCGCTTCGGAGACTATCTCGGCATCGGTGCCGGCGCTCACGGCAAGCTGACGCTCGGCGGACGCATCGTTCGGACGCAGCACACGCGCGAGCCGCGCCGCTATCTCAGCAATCCAACGAATCCTTCACGCCGTGAGGTTCCGCTGCAGGATGTCGCGTTTGAGTTCATGCTGAATGGCTTGCGCCTCACGCGGGGCTTCAGCGTCGCCCTGTTCGAGGAGCGCACCGGAGTCGCATTCGACGCGGTGTCTGCGCAGCTGAAGCAATTGCGCGTTGAAGGGCTGGTGAGCCTGGATTCCGCGGAGCCGCCCGGGTCCGAGCCTGGCTGCTGGCGCACCACGCCCCGCGGGGCGCGCTTTCTCAACGAGCTGCTGCTGCGGTTCCTGCCGAGCCGCCATGCCACCGCCGAGGTCCCGCTGTCAACACTTTGTTGAGTCCGGGTGGCCTCGAGCGCTGGCGTTATGCACAGGGAGGGTCCGGATTCCGGTAAATGAGCGCGTTGCGCGTAAATTCGACCAAGTCGCTCGATATGGATACGGCAAGACATTGATCTATAAAGTGGAAACGGACTGTATATTTTTTCGCCAAGGTAACAAATATGCAATCTCACGCGCCTTTTGTGCGCCCCCACGGGAGGCTTTCCACAGACTTATCCACAAGTTCTGTGGATAAGGGCCCAGGTACCGCCCGTGCCTGCGGTGGCCCTTGAGCGCACGAATCTTCGCCGCTACACTCTCGCGCCCTTGTCCCGAGCCCCCGGCAGCCCCACCTCTGGCGTCATCATGAAAGATTCCATTCACCCCGAGTACAAAGAGATCGCCGTGGTGTGCAGCTGCGGCAATTCCTTCAAGACCCGCTCCACGCTGGGCCACGACCTACACGTGGAGGTGTGCTCGAACTGCCATCCCTTCTACACAGGCAAGCAGAAGATCGTCGACACCGCCGGACGCGTAGACAAGTTCCGCAAGAAGTACGGCGGCGGCGCCGGCGCCACGCGCTGAAGCCCTGGCGCGTGCGCGGCCCGGCTCCCCCGCGCTGCAACCCGATTCGCCGTCGTTGCGGGCGGCCAACCGTGTAGCCCGCGCCTGGATTTGGTCGCCGAGCCTAGCTCTGCCTTGATTCCGCGCGCGGACCGTGTAAGGCTCGCTGCGCCCGCGCCACAACTTCTGCGCGCCCGCACAAGCGTAGGAAAATGACCGAGAGCAAGTTCGAGCTCATCGACCGCGCCTCCGGCAAGGCATCGTCGCTCCCCAGCCGTTCGGGCACGATCGGACCGAGCGTCATCGACATTGCGCCGATGTACAAGGACCTCGGGGTCTTCACCTTCGACCCGGGCTTCGGCTACACGGCCGCGTGCGAGAGCAAGATCACCTACATCGATGGCGATGCGGGTGTGTTGCTGTATCGAGGCTTTCCGGTCGAGCAGCTCGCCGAGAAGAGCACCTTCACCGAGGTGTGCTACCTGGTGTTGCACGGCGAGCTGCCCAATCGCCGCCAGCTCGATGAGTTCACCAGCAGCATCCGTCATCACACGATGATCAACGAGACTCTGCTGCGCTTCTTCAACGGCTTCCACCACAACGCCCACCCGA
This sequence comes from Steroidobacteraceae bacterium, assembly GCA_035504015.1. GTDB lineage: Bacteria > Pseudomonadota > Gammaproteobacteria > Steroidobacterales > Steroidobacteraceae > JASHUC01. Next base: position 13,637 of record DATJSR010000118.1, on the reverse strand, counting down.
TGGCGATGGTGTCGGCCGTGGTGGCCTCGCTGTCGGCGTTCTATCACGACTCGATGGACATCTATAACCCGCGGCACCGGGAGATCTTCGCGCACCGTATCGTCGCCAAGATCCCGACGATCGCCGCGGCGGCCCACAAGCACTCCGTGGGCCAGCCGTTCATCTATCCGCGCAACGACCTCGACTACTGCAGCAACCTGCTGCACATGTTCTTCGCGGTGCCCTGCGAGCCGTATCAGGTGGATGCGGTCGCCTCGCAGGCACTCGACCTGCTCTTCATCCTGCACGCCGATCACGAGCAGAACGCGAGCACTTCCACCGTGCGCCTCGCCGGCAGCACCGGCGCGAACCCCTACGCCGCCATCTCCGCGGGCGTCGCCGCGCTCTGGGGCCCGGCACACGGGGGCGCCAACGAAGCGGTGCTCAACATGCTCGAGCAGATCGGCACGGTGGAGAACATTCCGAAGTACCTGGCGATGGCCAAGGACAAGTCGAGCCATTTCCGGCTCATGGGCTTCGGGCACCGGGTCTACAAGAACTTCGATCCGCGCGCGAAGATCATCCGCGAGATGTGCCACAAGGTGCTCGCCAAGCTCGGCCGAGCGGACAATCCGCTGTTCGAGCTGGCGCTGCGGCTCGAGGAGATCGCGCTCAAGGACGAGTACTTCCTCTCGCGCAAGCTCTATCCGAACGTCGACTTCTACTCGGGGATCATCTACAGCGCCATCGGCATTCCGCGTTCGATGTTCACCGTGATGTTCGCCATCGCGCGTACCGTCGGCTGGGTGGCGCACTGGCAGGAGATGATCGGCGATCCGCACATGCGCATCGGCCGACCACGCCAGCTCTACACCGGGCCCACGCGGCGCGATTACGCGGACATCGGTAAGCGCGGCTAGATGTGCCGGCGCGCGCCGCGCGCCCGCCCCTTAGCCGTCGAGGAGCGCCTCGAGCTCGTCCGCATTGGCGCGGCGCATCGGGCGGCCATCGACCGGACTTACCGGTGCCTGGCGAATGCCATCGGTGGGAAAGACGGTCGCCTCGATCGGCTGGTCCTCGATCTCGAAACGCACACCCGGATACTCGAGCACCCGATCGGCGTTCATCTTGACGCGCCGCGCGGTGATCTCGTGCCGGATACCCTGGTCCATGAGGCTGATGGCGACCGACTCGGGGCTCTCGGCGAAGAGGTGCAGCTGCACGTCGGAGTGCTCGGTCGCCGTGCCGGAGAGCACCGGGCCCACCAGCCGCGGCTCGAAGGCCTGCAGCTGACGCATCGCCCGCAGGGCGGCGCGGCGCTGCGCATCCAGCGAGCGCTGATGCATGCTGCCGCCGAAGAGGCGCTGGTACTCGGCGAGCGCGCTCTCGACCTCGGTATTCTTCGGCAGCACCGCGCTGTCGGTGACCCCGAAGCGCTCGGCGGCCTTGCGCTTGGCGGCCAGAAAGTCGTGCACGCCGTGCTCGGCCATGACCCGTGCGGCCTCCTGGGCGATGGCCCGGCGCAGATGCTCCTGACGGACCGGATGTCTCTTGGCCATGGCGGCAAGCGTGTCAGAAAACGCAAATTTTGTCAGAAGAGCGAATCGCCCGATTGCGTCTGCTGCTCGCTGGTCTGCGTGGTGGTGCCGTCGGCTGCGACCGTGCCGCCTGCAGGCAAGTGGTTGGTCATGAAGGTCTCGAGCACCGAATTCGGGTTCTCCGCGCTCACCAGCAAGCCGGTGTCGGCCGCGACGCGCAGCGTGATGAGCCCATCGGGCATGGGGCGGCGACGCTGGGGCACGCCCTTGAGCGCCTCGCGCATGAAATACACCCAGATGGGCAGCGCCGTGCGCGAGCCTTCCTCCGTCTCACCGAGCGGGCGCTCCTGGTCATAGCCCACCCAGACGGTCGTGACGAGGTCCATGTTGAAGCCGTTGAACCAGGCATCGCGCGCGTAGTTGGTCGTGCCCGTCTTGCCGGCAAGATCGGTGCGTCCCAGCGCCATGGCCCGCTGACCCGTGCCGCGCTTGATCACATCGGCCATCATGTCGGTCATCAGGTAGTCGTTCTGCGGGCTGATGACGCGTGGGGCACGCTCGGCCGCGGGTAGATCGCTGCCCCCGTGCACCGCATCGGCCGCTGCAAGTGCCTCGCCGCCGCTCCCCGAGAACGCCACCTTGCTCAGGTCGGCCGGCTTGTCGCACTCGTCGCAGGCGAGCTGCGGTTGCGCCTGCCACACCACCTGACCGCTCGGGCCGACGATGCGATCGATGAAGTACGGCTGTACGCGAAAGCCGCCGTTCGCGAAGGTGGCGTAGCCGCCGGCGAGCTCGAGCGGCGTCACCTGCAGCGTGCCGAGGGCGAGCGTCAGGTTGTTGGGCAGGCTGGCGCGGTCGAAACCGAAGCGCGTGACGTAGTCGATCGCGTATGTGGTCGTCATCTGGCGCAGCAGCCGGATCGAGACCAGGTTGCGCGACCACACCAGCGCCTCGCGCAGCCGCATCGGGCCGCGGAAATCGTGGTGAGAGTTCTCGGGACGCCACACCGTCTCGAGGTCGGGGCTATCCATGACGATCGGCGCATCGAGCAGCACCGAGGCGGGCGTGAAGCCATCCTCGAGCGCTGCGGAGTACAGGAAAGGTTTGAAGCCCGAGCCCGGCTGGCGCTTCGCCTGCGTGGCGCGGTTGTACTTGTTGGCGAAGTAGTCGAAGCCGCCGACGAGCGCCGCCACGGCGCCATCGTTGGGATCGAGCGAGACGAGCGCGGCCTGAGCCTCGGGCACCTGTACGAGCTGGGCACCGTGGTGACCATCGGTAACCACATAGACGATGTCGCCGCGGCTTACCGCCTCCGCGGCATCCTTGAGTGCCGGCCCGACACTCTCCCCCTGATCGAGCGAGCGGCGCGCCCAGGACAGGCCATCCCAGGCGATGACCTCGTGTCCATAGCCTTTGACGTAGACCTGCGCGGCGCGCTCGGCGACGCCCGTGACCACCGCAGGGGTGAGCAGCCCCATGGCCGGGTACTCATCGAGGACCGCCTCGAGCTCGGATCCTTCGGCAGATTCCTGCAGGTCCGCATGCCCGACCGGGCCGCGGTAGCCATAACGGCGGTCGTACTCGATCAGCCCGAGCCGCACGGCGCGATTGGCCGCCGCCTGCAGACGTCCATCGATGGTGGTGTACACCTTGTAGCCGGCGGTCTCGGCCTGCGGCCCGAAGCGCTTACGCAGCTCGAGGCGCGCCATCTCGGCCACATACTGCGCATCGATCGAGTAGAGCGGGGTGTGAGCCCGCGCCACCACGGGCGCGGCATTCGCCGCCGCCGCAGTCGCCGGATCGATGTAGCCGAGCTCGCGCATGCGCCGCAGCACGTAGGTGCGCCGCGCCTTGGCAAACTGCGGATTGGCGATCGGGTTGTAGCGTGAGGGCAGCTGCACGATGCCGGCAAGCGTCGCCGCCTCCGCCACCGTGAGCTGATCGAGCGGCTTGCCGAAGAAGGTCTCCGCCGCCGCGCCGACGCCGTAGGCGCGCTCGCCGAAGAATACGACGTTCAAATAGAGCGCGAAGATCTCCTGCTTGCTGAACTCGTGCTCCATGCGATAGGTGAGGAAGGCCTCCTCGAGCTTGCGTCGCCAGGTCTTGTCGAGCGTGAGGAACAGCCGCCGCGCGGCTTGCTGCGTGATGGTGCTGGCGCCCTGTGCGCGCTCGCCCGAGACCACATCCACCACCGCGGCCCGCAGCAGGCCCTGGTAGTCGATGCCGTGGTGCTGAAAGAAGCGATCGTCCTCGGCGGCGAGAAACGCCTCTTTGACCAGACTGGGAATCTGATCGTAGGTCGTCGGGATGCGCCGTTGCTCGCCGATCTGCGCGATCAGATCGCCGCTGCGCGTGTACACGCGCAGCGGCACTTGCAGCTCGACGCTGCGCATCGCGCTCACCGAGGGCAGGCTCGGCTCCAGGTAGACGTAGCTGCACGCGAGCGCATAGATCCCGAGAAGCGTGAGCAGCGTCACACCGCCGAGCAACAGCACAGGGATACGCAGATAAGCTCTTCTCACGGCAAATGCTTCCGTTTCACAGAACGTGACTCTATCCGCTTGCGCGGCGCGAGGCCGCTATGCATAGTAGCCGCGGTTTTCAAGGGCAAACTCACCGAAAGGTGGGGACGCAAAGCCTCCGGTCTACGGGCGTGAGCGCCTAGGACAGCGGGGTTGCCGGCGCGAACGTTAAACCATCCGGCTCGCGACATCCATGTCCGGCCGCACGGGTTGGCGCCGTACCTTCCTCGCTTGCACTCGCTCATCGAACGTCTCCGTGCTTTGCTCTCCAGCAATGCTTGGACCGCGCACAGCGACATGAGTTGACTCAGCACCGCAGCACGCGGCCGCATCTGCGTGGCCGTGCGTCGCCGCAGCGACGCGCAGCGCGAGCGGCGTCGCTGTTTGGAGGCAGATCGAGAGGAACCGTGAGTTCTCTCACGCTCAAGTTAACTTTTGGCTGCTATATATCTGCCTCGAATTTTACACGTAGCGGGCTTTTCGGGGCGTAACTTCCTGATAGGGAAAGACAAAAATGTTCCTGTTTCAGAGTAAGTACCGCCCGCTGCTGGGGCTCGACATAACCACCTCATCGGTGAAGCTGATCGAGCTCGCGATGGCGAGCGGTCAATATCGTGTCGAGGCCTACGCGGCCGAGCCCACGCCGCAGAACGCAATCAACGAGAAGGCGATCGTCGATGCCGACGCCGTCGGTGAGGCGATCCGCCGCGCCGTCAAGCGCTCGGGCGCGCGCAGCCGCGAGGTGGCGATCGCGATCAGCGGCGATGCAGCGATCACCAAGGTCATCCCGATGCCACGCAACCTGCGCCACAGCGACCTCGAAGCGCAGGTGGAGATGCAAGCCGATCAGTACATCCCCTTCCCCATGGACGAGGTGAGCTACGACTTCGAGGTGCTCGGCGCCTCGGAGAAGGATCCCGAGACCAACGATGTGCTGCTAGTCGCCACGCGTACCGAGAACGTCGATCAGCGCCAGGCCGCGGTGAACGCGGCGGGCCTCACCGCGCATATCGTGGATGTCGAGGCGTTCGCCCTCGAGAACGCCTGCAAGCTGATGACGCATCAGATGCCCGACGGCGGCATCGACAAGACCATTGCGGTCGTCGATTTCGGCGCGAGCAGCACCACCTTCAGCGTGCTGCGTAACCTCAAGGTGGTCTACACGCGCGACTTCGCCTTCGGCGGGCAGCAGCTCACCGAGGAGATCATGCGCACCTACGGCCTCTCCATGGAGGAAGCCGGGCGCGCCAAGAAGGAAGGCGGGCTCCCCGGTAACTATCAAACCGAGGTACTCGACCCCTTCATCGACGACATGACGCAGCAGGTGAGCCGCTCGCTGCAGTTCTATCTCGCCTCGGGCTCCGGGCGCGAGCAACCCGAGAAGATCCTGATCTGCGGCGGCTGCGCCAACATCTCAGGCGTCGCCGACGTGATCGCCAGCCGCGTCGGCATCGCCGCCGAGAAGGGCGACCCGCTCGGCCAGATGCGCCTGTCATCGCGCGCCAAGGCCCAAGCCGTGCAGCGCGATGCGACAGCGCTACTCACCGCCTGCGGACTCGCCCTGCGGAGCTTCGACTGACATGCCACGGATAAACCTTCTTCCTTGGCGCGACAACAAGCGGCGCGAGCGCAAGCTGCATTTCTTCATTGCCCTCGGCGCCGCCACCGTCGTCGCCGCGATCTTCGCGGGCATCTCCTACATGATGTTCGACTCCGCGATCAGCGCCCAGCAGCACCGCAACGACCTGCTGCGCGCTGAGATCAAGCTCCTCGACAAGCAGATCGAGGAGATCAACACCCTCGAGAGCCAGAAGCAGAAATTCATCGCGCGCATGGAGATCATCGAGAAGCTGCAGCGCTCGCGCCCCGAGATCGTGCATCTGTTCGATGAGATCGCGCGCACGCTGCCCGATGGGGTCTACCTCACCAGCGTCAAGGAGCTCGACCACAAGCTGACCTTCGACGGCGTCGCGCAATCGAGCACCCGCGTGTCGACCTTCATGCGCAACATCGATGCCTCCGAGTGGCTCAAGAACCCCGAGCTCGAGGTGATCCAGTCGAAGACCGGTGACACGAGCTCCAACTTCGTGCTGTTCGCCGAGCAGGTGAGCCCGAGCGGGGCCGATCGTGACTCGCCGCTCGGTGGCGCCGGCGGCGCACGGCGCGTCGCGCGCCGTGGAGGCACGCCATGAACCTTCTCGAGGAGCTGCGCGGTCTCGACCCGCGCGACCCGGGCCGCTGGCCTCTGCCGGTGCTCATCGCGGCGGTAGCGGTCTGGCTCGCCGCACTGACTTTCTTCCTCTCCTACATGTTCGTCTGGAACGCCGAGCGGCCCGAGCTCGATCGGCACCAGCAGGAGGAGCAGAGGCTGCGCGTCGAGTTCAAGGAGAAGCACCTGAAGGCGGTCAATCTGCACGTCTACAAGCAGCAGCTGAAGGACATCGAGCGCTCCTTCGGCGCGCTGCTGCGCGAGCTGCCTGGCAAGACCGAAGTGCCGAACCTGCTGGTCGATATCTCGCAGACCGGCCTGGCCGCCGGACTGCAGGAGAAGCTGTTCCAGCCCGGCGCCGAGGTGCGCAAGGACTTCTATGCCGAGAAGCCGATCAAGATCCGGCTCACCGGCAGCTATCACCAGTTCGGTCAGTTCGTGAGCGGCATCGCGGCGCTGCCGCGCATCGTGACGCTGCACGACATCGACCTCAGACCCGAAGGCAAGGACACCGGCTACGACCAGCTGTCGCTCGATGTGACGGCGAAGACCTATCGCTATCTCGACGAGGACGAGCTCGCGAGCGCCGAAGCCGAGAAGCGCAAGGAAGAGAAATCTCATCGCCCGCTGCCCCCCTCGGGCGGCTGAGCGTTCCGCGGCAACACGGGTGGTCTCAAAGGTCTCACGTACAGCGATGAACAGCATCAATCGACAGCGACTCGCGGCCATGTGCGCGCTCGTGTGCACGGCGATCCTGACGCTCGCCGCCTGCTCGAGCGCGGACGACGAGCTGCAGCGCTTCATCGACGAAACCAAGCGCGAGAGCGGCGGACGCGTGGAGCCGCTGCCCGAGGTGAAGCCTTACGAGGCATTCACCTATGGGGCGGCCAATCTGCGCTCGCCGTTCACGCCCGCCGGCCCGAGCGCCTCGAATGGCCTGATGGTGCGGCCCGACATCAAGCGCAATCGCGAGTTCCTCGAGCAGTACTCGCTCGACACATTGAAGATGGTCGGCACGCTCAGGCTGGGCGGTGCGACCTATGGACTCATCCAGACCAAGGACGGTCTCGTGCACCGTGTTCTGGCCGGCAACTACATCGGACAGAACGACGGACGAATCACTGACATCACCCCATCGAAGATCACCGTGCGTGAAATCGTCCCGGACGGCGTCGGCGGCTACATCGAGCGGCCCGCGGCGCTGGCTCTGGTCGAGTAACACAACGGCAAGCAGGGAGTCCGCATTCATGAAAGCCCAGTCGAACCGGAACGTGAGCATGCTCGGCACGCTCATCGCCGCGCTCGCACTCGCGACGGCGGCCACGCCGGTGCTCGCCGCGAGCAACTCGCTGCAAGCGATCGACGTGCAGCCGATGCCGGGACAGCAGGTGCGCCTGACGCTGCACCTGAGCGGTCCGGCGCCGCAGCCGCTCGCCTTCACGATCGACAATCCCGCACGCATCTCGCTCGACCTGCCGGACACCTCGATCGCCCTGTCCTCGCGCCGCATCGACGTGCGCGCAGGCGGCCTCGACACGATCCTCGCCGCCGAGGCCAAGGACCGTACCCGGCTGGTGCTGAATCTCGACAAGATGCTGCCCTACAACACGCAGGTGACGGGCAACGAGATCATCGTGACGCTCGGCGTCGCGGCGCAAGGTGCCGCCGGTAGCGCCGCGCCGGTGCGCCTGAGCGGTGCCGCGTCGAGCGCGAGCGCGGATACTTCCAGTGCCGCCGCCGCCGGTCCGCGCGCGATCGCGGGCATCGATTTTCGCCGCAGCCCCGATGGCGCGGGCCGCGTGATCGTGCGCCTCACCGATCCGCACACACCCGTGAATGTGCGCCAGGTCGGCGCCCAGGTGATCGCCGACTTCGGCGGCGTCGAGCTGAGGAATGATCTGATGCGCCGCTACGATGCGACCGACTACGGTACGCCGGTGACGGGCTTCGATGTGACGCGCTCGGGCGATGGCGTGCGCATCGTCGTCGATGCGGTCGGGGACTACGAGCAGCTCGCCTACCAATCCGATGATCAGTTCACGATCGAGGTACAGCCGCAGCGCAAGACCGTGGCACAGCAGGAAGAGCATCGCCAGTACACCGGTGAGCGCCTGACACTGAACTTCCAGGACATCGAGACGCGCGCGGTGCTGCAGCTGCTCGCCGATGCGAGCGGCCAGAACATCGTGGTGAGCGATTCGGTGCGCGGCAACGTGACGCTGCGCCTGCAGAATGTGCCGTGGGATCAGGCGCTCGACATCGTGCTGCAGACCCGCGGCCTCGACAAGCGTCGCGAGGGCAACGTCATCATCGTCGCCCCCGCGGACGAGCTCGCCACGCGCGAGCGGCAGCAGCTCGCCGCCCGCAAGGAAGTGCAGGAGCTCTCACCCGTGCACTCGGAATTCCTGCAGGTGAACTACGCCAAGGCTTCGGATCTGATGATGCTCATCAAGGGTAAGCCGACCGGCGGTCAAGGCGTGAGCAATACGCTGCTCTCGCCGCGTGGCGCGGTGTCGGTCGATGACCGCACCAACACGCTGCTGGTGTCGGACACCCCGGACAAGCTCGCCGAGATTCGCCGCATGGTGGCGACCCTCGACGTGCCGGTGCGCCAGGTGATGATCGAGGCGCGCATGGTCATCGTCAACGACGACTTCCAGCGCGAGCTCGGTGCGGTCCTCGGCTTCACGGGCGTCGGCCGCAACGGCACCAATGGCATCGTCACGACCTCGGGCACCGCCGCGGCCACCGATCAGATCATGAGCTCGGCGATCACCAACCTGGCATCGGGCGCTTCGCCCTTCCCGGTCACGGTGCCGACGGGCGCCAATGCCGCCGAGCGCTACAACGTGAACCTGCCGACCTCCAATTCCGGCGGCAGCATCTCGTTCGGCGTGCTGGGCGCCGACTACATGATCGACCTCGAGCTCTCTGCCGCGCAGTCGGAGACGCGCGCGGACGTGGTCTCGGCGCCGCGGGTGATCACGGCCAACCAGAAGAAGGCTTCGATCATGCAGGGTACGGAGATCCCGTATCAGCAGTCGGCCTCGAGCGGGGCCACCACCATCGCCTTCAAGGACGCGGTGCTGTCGCTCGATGTGACGCCGCAGATCACCCCCGACAACCGCATCATTCTCGACCTCGACGTGAAGAAGGACACCGTCGGCACCATCGTGGTCGCCTCCGGCGGTGTCAACGTGCCCTCGATCGATACGCAGGAGATCGTCGATCAGGTGATCGTCAACGACGGTCAGACCGTCGTGCTCGGCGGCATCCTCTCCACGGAGCATCGCCTGGATACGACCAAGGTGCCGTTCCTCGGGGACATCCCGATCCTCGGCAATCTGTTCAAGACCTCGACCAACACACAAGACAAGGACGAGCTGCTGATCTTCGTGACACCCAAGATCGTGCGTGAAGGGGCAACCGTCTACTGAGTGGGCCAGGGGAATGGCGCACTCAAAGTCATCAGTTCAGGTGGATCATGCTTAAGAAGCTTTCGATCGTCGCACTGCTCTCGCTCGCTCTGACGCTCGCCGCCTGCGGAGGCAGCGACGATCAGGCGTTCCTGGGCTCGAGCTCCTCGAGCAGCAGCTCGACGAGCAGCAGCTCCAGCAGCAGCTCTTCTTCCAGCAGCTCGAGCAGCAGCACCATGGCCGCATCGGTCACGGTGAGCTCGAACATGTCGACTATCCCGACGGATAACTCGGCATCCGCCACCATCTCGGCACTCGTCGTCGACTCAAACAACGTCGCAATTTCGGGCGTAGCGGTGCAGTTCTCCGCGAGCGCCGGCACACTCGCCGTCACCTCGGGGACGACGGGTGCGAACGGCACCGCCACCGCCACGCTGACCGCCAGTAGTGCTGCCGCGGGCACCAACATCACGGTCACCGCCACCGTTGGCACGGTCTCGGGCAAGACGACCGTCGGCGTGGTGGCGGCTCAAACGACCATCACGCTCGAGACCACCTCTCCGCAGATGCCTTCCAGCGGCTCGCAGCCGGCCACCATCACGGCCCTGGTGCGCGGGGCGAGCAATCAGCTACTGAGCGGCGCCACGGTGAATTTCTCGGCGAGCTCGGGTGGCATCGGCCCAGGCGCTGGGGTCACCGATAGCAACGGCTCGGTGCAGGCCACGCTCAGCACCGCCGGCGATCCGACGAACCGCACGATCGCCGTGACCGCGACCAGCGGCGCCGCCAGCGCGACCGTGAATGTCAGCGTCGTGGGCACGACCCTCACGCTGACCGGGCCGACGAGCCTTGTGTCGTCGAGCCAGGGGACCTTCACCGCCGTGCTCGCCGACTCCTCGGGCGCTGGCATTCCTGGCAAGGCTGTCACGCTCAAATCGCAAAGCGGCAATACCATTTCCCCGAGCAGTGCCACCACCGACAACACGGGCACCGCCACGTTCACCGTCACCGCTACCAAGGCGGGTGCCGACACACTGACGGCGACCTCGCTCGGCCTGACCGCGACCGCACCAATGACCGTCAGCAGCCAGAGCTTCATGTTCACAGCGCCGGCGAACAACACCGACGTCGACATCAGCACGAGCCAGAACGTCACCATCACGTGGACCAACAACGGTACGCCGGTGTCGGGTCAAAACGTCACGTTCTCCTCAACTCGCGGCAACTTCCCGCCCTGCACCACGACCGGTGGTGTTACCACGTGCACAGGTACCACCGAAACCGTAGCGACCGACGCGAGTGGCGTCGCAACGGCGGCCGTCTTCTCCACCTCCTCGGGTCCCGGACTGGTGACGGCGACCGCGACGGGCGTCAGCGCCAATCTGACACTCAACTTCATCGCGACCACGCCGTCGCAGATCTCCGTACAGGCCTCGCCCGCGGTGATACCAATCTCCGGCCAGAGCACGGTCACGGTCATTCTGCGGGACGCGAACAACAACCTGGTTGCCAACAAGACGGTCGACTTCCAGCTAAGCGATCCGACCGGCGGCACACTCTCGGTGGGCTCGGCGGTGACCAACGCAGCAGGTACCGCGCAGACGGTGTACACCGCGAGCACCACGGCGAGCGGCGCCGACGGCGTGGTGGTGACGGCCAGCGTGCCAGGCGCCGGAGCCCTGACGGGCAATCCCTCCGCCGATATCACCGTCGGTGGGCAGTCGGTATTCCTCTCCCTCGGCACCGGTAACACCATTTCTCAGCTGCCGGCCGGCTGCGGAACCACGGGTACGCTCTGCACGCAGTTCGAGATTCAGTACAGCGTGCAGGCAGTCGATGCCGCCGGTAACCCCGTCGATGGCGCGACGATCAACTTCACCGTGCTTCCCGTGCTGCCGATTGCGGATGCCGCGCAGTACTACGCGTTCGGCACGGGATTTTGGATATGGTCAGCCAGTGCCGCCAGCTGGGTGCAGGAGAACGGCACGGCACCACACGTCGCCAGCGGCATCAACGGCTGTTTCAACAATGACCCGAACAACACGGGTGTCGGAAGCGGAACGCTCTATCCGGGCAACATCGCCACGGTGAGCCCCGGCTCGGTGACGACCTCGAACGGCGGCACCGCCACCGTGAGCGTCATCTACCCGCAGAACTACGCTCAGTGGGTGCAGGAGACGCTGACGGCGACCACCACCGTGAACGGTACGCAGTCAACGGCCAGCTCGACCTTCTGGCTGCCGATGCTCGCCTCGGACCTGACGCAAGAGAGCGTCGCACCGCCAGGGGTCACCAGTCCGTACGGCAACAGCGGGTGTCCTGGGACCACCGGAAACTTCCCGCCGTACTGACGGGAGAGTCGCTGACGCCAGCACATCGCGGCCGCCTTCGGGCGGCCGCATCTTATCTGCGGGGTCGAGTCCCTATGCGCATCAACATAATCTCCTATTGGACGCGCACGTCGAGCCGCTCGTCCGTGCCATTGTGCCGGCCGTCGGCTGCTTTTGCGGCACCCGCTCCGCTGCGAACTGCGTCACATCTCGGAGCGGCCCTCTCAAAGAGACTGCGCCGCATGAACGGGTGGCGATCAAGCGCGAGCACGGTGCACCTCCGCACACCGGCGGCCAATGGCGGCGGCTTCACGCTCATCGAGCTGATGGTCACGGTGGCCGTTGCCGCGATCCTGACCGCCATCGCTATCCCTGCCTGGCGCTCCTTCGAGCAGAACGACCGCATGATGAGCGAGGCCTTCATGCTGCGGGCGAGCATGGATCTCGCACGCGCGGAAGCCGTCAAGGAGGACGCCTCGGTATCCGTGTGCGCCTCGAGCGACAGCCTGACCTGCAGCAGCAACAACTGGGCGAACGGCTGGATCGTGCTGAGCTCGCAGGGCGGCGCGCCGCTGCAGGTGGTGCCGGCGGCGGTGGCCAGCAACACGATCACGGAGCACACCGGGCCGTATTCCATGGTGACGTTCCTGTCCACCGGTCTCACCAATCTCGCGGCCAATGCGCAATACAACATCTGCGACACCCGCGGCGGCGCGTACGCGCGCGCCGTGCAGGTCTCGGTGATGGGCCGGGTCTCCTCGGCGCCGCAGGTGGGACAGAACCTCGCCGGCCAAGCCCTGACCTGTCCGTGATCGCCCAAATGTCGCACGTCTATTCAAGTGACGCCCGCGCAGCTGCTCCGCACCGCTTTGTGCGGGGCGGTGCCGCGGCCGCCCCAGGTTTCACGCTCGTTGAGGTACTGGTTGCCCTCGTCGTGCTCAGCATCGGCCTGCTCGGCATAGGGAAGTTGATGCTCTTTTCATCGCGCGCCAACGACAGTGCCTACATGCGCACCCAGGCGACCGCCCTCGCGTACATGATCATGGATGACATGCGGGCGAACCGCACGCAGGCAATAGGCGGTGCTTATCAGATCGCTTTCGGCGCCGCCACTAATCCCGGCACCAACTGCGACACGGCCACCTGTACGCCGGCGGTGCTCGCGTCGTACGACCTGTGGACGTGGCAGAGCCAGCTCGCGAGCGCGCTGCCTGCGGGCAACGGCAGTGTCTCGATCGTCAGCGTCCCCGACACCAACACGGGTGATGCCCTGTACGAGGCGACGGTCACCGTGCAATGGAACGATGTAGTGGCGCAGCAATCCTTCGGCGCTGCGTCCGCGACCAACAGCGTCGTGCTGGAGACCATCCTGTGAGGCGGGCGCACGGCTTCTCGCTCGTGGAGCTGATGGTCGCCATCACCCTGGCGCTCATCGTGACGGCGGCGGTCATCTCCGTGTTCGTCGGATCGCGCACGGCGTACGAGGCCACGACGGGCGTCGCGGCGCTCACCGACAGCGGCCGCACGGCGGCGAACTTCATCCAGGAGGCCGGTCGCATCGCAGGCTACATGGCCTGCACCGAGGCAGGTGGCACGCTCGAGTCGAGCTACAACTCCCCCGTGCAGAACCAGCTCAATCTGCC